>NZ_JBXWSF010000023.1:0-51706 GCF_059613285.1 Ruegeria sp. BHSB058
GTTGGGTTCTATTCCCGCAAGCGCCCGATCAACGAGGACAGCAGTTTCTCTGTCCTGGGCTGACAGTTTGTCCCGAGCAGGGGGTTAGAATCCGGCCAGCGCCGCGTCGGCTGCCACGTGCGCCTTTCGGATGGCAACTTCGCGTACCGGGCCATATCCACGGATCTCATCGGCGCAAGTCAGAACTGCGGTCCAATCCTCGGCCCGCTCCGGCGAATAACCGGCCTGCGCCCGGTCGAGCAGGTCAAGATACCATGCCAGCGTTTCACGGTGCATCCGGGCCTCGGAATGATAGCGGAACGGGTTGAGAGGCGTCGGCCGCAGCGGTTTCATGCGGCCCAGTACACCCAGAGCAGCCTTCAGCCACGGCCCATAGCAGCGTTTTGCGGGCCGCCCGCGATTGTCGGTGCGCCGGTTCAGGAAAGGCGGGGCCATGTGGTATCGGAGTTTGAAGTCACCCTCGAACTGTTCGCCGAGTTCGCGAGCGAAAGCCTGACCCGACATCAGACGGGCCACTTCAAATTCGTCCTTATAGGCCATGAAGCGAAAAAGGTTGTGCACAGCGGCGCGGATCAGGGGATCAGGCGCGTCAGAGAGGGCGGCGCGTAAATCCGTGATACGGGCAGTGTATTTTCTTGCGTAGGCGGCGTCTTGATAATCGGTGAGAAATTCGGCGCGGCGGGCGATCATCTGATCCAGTGTATCCGGTTCGGGCTGAGGATCGGAATAGCCGTTCAGCCGCGTGGGATCGGCGGCCATGCAACGACCGATTGCAAAGGCAAGCCGGTTCTTTTCGACCGCGACCCCGTTCAACAGGATGGCCTGCGACAGCGCCACTTCGGTCACCGGCACCAGCCCTTTCTGCCAGGCAAAGCCCAACATCATTACGTTGGCAAAGACCGCATCTCCCAGCAGCGTTTCGGCTGCGGCGTTGGCGTCAAATCCAGTGACGTGATCTGCGCCAACCGCTGCGCGGATGGCGGCCTCGCGATGGCCGACGTTGAGCTGCGCATCGCGGCGCAAGACCAGATCGCCTGTCGGCATCTCGGCGCGGTTCAGCACCACCTGCGTACCCGGACGGTAATGCGCCGAGGCCTTTGGGGCGGAACTGACCACGATATCGCAACCGATAACCGCGTCGGCCGCACCCTGATCAATGCGAACCTGATTGAGCGCATCGGGTGTCGTGCCCAAGCGGATATAGCTGAGCACGGTTCCGAATTTCTGCGCAAACCCGGTGAAGTCGAGAACGGATGAACCTTTGGCTTCGAGATGCGCGGCCATGGTGACCAAGGCGCCGACAGTGACCACTCCTGTTCCGCCGACACCGGTGACAAGCAGGTCAAAGGGTTGGGCGAGGGAAGGCAGGTCGGGGGTTGGCAAGCCGGTTTCCAGCGCCGCGAGATCTAGCGAAACCGTACGTTTCCGACGCGTGGCGCCTTCGACGGTTACAAAGCTGGGGCAGAACCCGTTCAGGCACGAGAAATCCTTGTTGCAGGTGCTGAGGTTGATCTTGCGCTTGCGACCAAAGGGGGTTTCGCGCGGCTCGACGCTCAGGCAGTTCGACTCGACTGAACAATCGCCGCAGCCCTCGCAGACCAAATCGTTGATATACGCGAACCTCCTGGGATCTTCCATCGTGCCGCGCTTGCGGCGGCGACGTTTTTCGGTGGCGCAGGTCTGTTCATAGATCAGGACAGTAACGCCGGGGATGTCGCGCAACTCGCGTTGCAACCAGTCCAGATCGGAGCGGTCGTGAAACGAGGTTTGCGACGGGAAATCGGCGTGGTGGAACTTGGAAATGTCATCCGAAACGATGGCGATCCGTTCCACACCTTCGGCGCGGCAGGTCTGAGCGATGCCATGCACACTGACTGGCCCGTCGACCGGCTGACCTCCGGTCATGGCGACGGCGTCATTGAACAGGATCTTGTAGGTGATGTTGGTGCCTGCGGCGACCGCTTGCCGGATGGCGAGGCTGCCGGAGTGATACCATGTACCCTCGCCGAGATTCTGGAAGATGTGCTTGCCGCCGTTGAATTTCGACGCCACCACATGCGGCACCCCTTCGCCGCCCATTTGCGCATAGCCCACGGTCTGGCGGTCCATCCAAGACGCCATGACATGGCAACCGATGCCGCTGGCAGCCGTCGATCCTTCGGGCACCTTGGTCGAGCTGTTATGAGGGCAGCCCGAACAGAAATAGGGCGTTCGGGTTGCGCCAGGGATGTTAACTAGTTGTGGGGGCTGAGCTGTCAGCGCATTGGCTTTGGCCGGCAGGCCTTCCTCGGGGAAGAAGGTGTGCAGGCGCGCGGCGACGATGGGGGCCAGCATCAGAGGGCTGAGTTCACCGGTCCAGGGGATCAGTGGTTCGCCATGGCTGTCGTACTTGCCGACCATCTTGTGCGGCTTGTCACCCGGCCAGTCATAGAAATACTCCTTGAACTGGCTTTCGATGATGCCGCGCTTTTCCTCGACCACCAGAACTTCGGCCTTGCCCCTGACAAAGCGCAGCGCATTGCGACGGGCGAGCGGCCAGACCATGCCGACCTTATAGATGTCTATTCCCAGTTCCCGGCATTTTGCTTCATCAAGGCCCAGTAGTCGCAATGCCTCCATCAGGTCGAGATGGCCTTTGCCGGTGGTGACAAAGCCGAACTTGGCGTTCTTGATGCCATAGATGCTTCGGTCGATCGGATTGGCCTCGGCAAAGGCGCGCACGGCGCGCAGTTTTGCTTGAATACGGGTCTCGATCTCGGGGCTGGGCAGGTCGGCAGAACGCACGTGCAGGCCTTTTGCGGGCAACTCGATCTCAGGCAGGGCGAACTGCCGGTCCGGGCGAAGCTCAACCGAACGGGCACTTTCGACCGTTTCTGAAACGGCCTTGAAACCGACCCATGTGCCGGAAAAACGTGACAGGGCCAGCCCGTATTCGCCGAATTCCAGGTATTCCTCGACCGAGGCCGGGTTCAGCGTCGGCATGAACCAGGCCATGAACGCCACGTCGGATTGATGGGGCATAGAGGAACTGACGCAGCCATGGTCGTCACCTGCAACTACAAGCACACCGCCTTTGGGGGCCGAGCCATAGGCGTTGCCATGTTTCAGCGCGTCGCCGGAACGGTCCACGCCGGGGCCTTTGCCATACCACATGGAAAACACGCCCTCGACCTCGCACTGCGGATCCAGGCTGGCCTGCTGCGCGCCCAATACCGCGGTGGCGCCCAGATCTTCGTTAACGGCTGGCATGAAGGTGATGCGGTCGTGTTTCAGCCGTTCCTTGGCGCGCCACATTTCCAGATCCAATGCGCCAAGCGGTGAGCCCCGATATCCGGACACGAAACCGGCAGTTTCCAGCCCTGCCTCCCGATCCCGGCGGGCCTGATCCATCATGATCCGGACAAGCGCCTGGGTGCCGGTCAGAAAGACGCGGCCTTTTGTGAGGTCATAGCGGTCCTGGAGTCGATATGTTTGGAACTCGGGAATGTGGCGAGTCATCCATGAAGTCCTGTCAATTTTCGCGCGTTCTGGAAATTTTATCCCGATTGCAATGGAAATTTGATCCAGAAACAGTCAATTATGGACAGGTATTCGGAGGAAATAATCGAAAAATGATGAAAGTTCGAACAAAATGACCGTTTCATTTCAGCTCGATGAAAGAGACAGCCGCATTTTGACATTGTTGCAGAAGGACAGTCGAATCTCGAACGCGGATCTGGCCGAAGCGGTCGGTATGTCTGCATCTGCGCTTTGGCGGCGGGTGCGAATGCTGGAGGAAGCCGGGATTATCGAACGCTACGGTGCCGTCGTTAATCCGTCGGCAATGGGTTTGTCATTCGAAGCGATTGTGCATGTGCACCTGACGCGGCATGACCCGGAAAGAATCGTCGAATTCATTCGGGCGATCGAAAACAGCCCCGAAGTTCAGGAATGTTATGCAACCACGGGGCAGGCGGATTATCATCTGAGGGTGCTGTTTGCCGATCTGGCTGCCTACAACAAGTTTCTGGAGGGGTTTCTGTTCCGGCTTCCCGCCGTCGCCAGTGCCCAGACCAATGTCGTATTGCGCACAATCAAGCGCAACAAACCGGTTCAGAAATAGCGGAGGGGCCTTAGCACGCGCAGACGATCCAGGCCCAGGCCATGGCGATATAGGTCAGGTTGTGCATGCACTGATCCAGACCCGCAGCGCGCCAGAACGCGGCCTGATTGGGTTGCAGTTCTTTCTTGTCCGAGTAATAGGCCTTGGCAAAATCGATGTTGAAATGGATGAACCATTCGAGAGCGGATATCGCTATCGCAAAGATAATAGGTGCGCCGAGAAGAAGAAAAATCGCAGCAGACAAGATGGCATGTACACCCGCATGTTGCGCACGACCCGAATGCAAATACTCTGCCCGGCCCTCCAGCATCTTGGGGGTTTGTAGATAATAATCAGCAAACATATGCTTGATCTGCAATAGGCAGAGTAACAAAAGTACCGTGCCAGTCATTTCAGGCAAGGCGGTCCTCCTAATATCAATCTGCACCCAAGCTTAAGACGTTAATACGTATCGCGCAAACACTCTCGTGCAAATGGTGCGTGTATTGGAATGGGGGGATTCCATTTGCGTTGCGGCGTTCGGTTGCGATAGCGTGAATATGTGAACGGTTGGCGACCGTCTCACTGGGTGGTTTCAATAGGTTTGTCATCGGGGGCAGGACCCATAGAACGTACGCTATTTCGGTTCATCTGGAAGTATTCGAAGCGGGATCAGCTGATTTTGCTGGCCGTGACGTCCACGTTGTTCCCGCTGCTTTATCTGACACTCGAATTGCCCAAACGGATAATCAACGACGCGATCGGGGCGGCCAGTTCCACCGTCGAGTATTTTGGGATCACCTTCGATCAGACAACGTTTCTGATGATCCTGTGTTTTGCCTTTCTGCTGTCGGTGTTGGCGCATGGTCTGATGAAAATGCGGATCAACACGATGAAGGGCGTGTTGAGCGAGCGCATGCTGAGGCGGTTCCGCTATCAGCTCATCAGCCGGATTTTGAGGTTTCCGCAACCCTATTTCGAACGCGTGAGCCAAGGTGAACTTGTGTCCATGGTCACCGCCGAAAGCGAGCCGATGGGCGGTCTGATGGGTGATGCGATCAGCCAGCCAGTGCTGCAGGCCGGGCAGATGCTGACCATCCTGTCCTTTCTGTTTCTGCAAAGCTTCTGGTTCGGGCTTGCGGCCATTGCGCTGATCCCGTTGCAGGCCTGGCTGATCCCCAAGCTGCAACGCCAGATCAACCTGCTCAACAAGAAGCGCATACAGGAGGTGCGGGTTCTGGCAGCCCAGATCGGAGAGAACGCGGCCGGTGCATCGACCCTGCGCGGCAATGCGGGCTGGCGGTATCGACGGGCCATGATTTCGGACCAGCTTGGGCGGCTGTTCAGCATACGGTTCGACATCTATCAGAAAAAATTCTTCATGAAGTTTCTCAATAACTTCATTTCGCAATTGACCCCGTTCCTGTTCTACTCGGTAGGCGGTTTTCTGGTATTGCAGGGCCAGGTGTCGCTGGGGGCGCTGGTCGCGGCACTGGCGGCTTACAAGGATCTGTCCAGCCCGTGGAAGGAGTTGCTGACCTATTACAACCAGACGCAGGACATGGCGATACGCTGGGAAGTTGTGATCGAACGTTTCGCCCCCGCAGGCATGATTGACGAGGAATTGTTCGAGAACGAACCCAAGGAGAGCGTGCGCCTGAATGGCGATATCGTGCTCGACCATGTCTCGGTGCGGGATGCGGACGGCAATCACGTTTTGGATGATATGAATGCGGTACTGCCGGGGGCTGGCGTGATTGGCATATCGGCCCCCAGCGAGGAGGACCGTCTGGCCCTCAGCGAATTGTTGACGCGTGAGGTTCTGCCGGGATCAGGCAAGGTCATGATCGGCGGGCACGAACTGTCCAAGGTGCATCAGGTGGATGTGGCGGCGCGCATCGGCTATGCCAGTTCGCGCCCGGTCATGTTTCAGGGCACGTTCGGCGATAATGTGATGATGCCGATGCGGTTTCAGCCGACCGAACCCGCGCCAGAGAATCCGGACTTTGCCGAAACACTGCGGGCGGGCAACAGCGCCGATCCGTTTCACGCCGAATGGCTGGACCCGGCGCGCGCCGGTTTCCAGGACGAAGCGAGCCTTCGCGCGTGGTGGTTGCGACTGGTCGAAGGGATGGGGTCGGGGGCGGCCTTGTTCAGACGGGGCGCAGACCAGGTCTTTGACCACGGCGCGCATCCGGAACTGGCGGCAAAGCTGGTCGAGTTGCGCCCGATCGTAAGACGGGAAATCGGCAAAGCCGGGCTGGATCAACAGGCGTTTATCTTTGACCGCGACGCCTATAATCCCGCATTGCCGGTTGCCGAGAACTTGCTGTTTGCAACGCCGCGCGTGCCTGTCACACAGGAACTTCTGGCGCGCCAGGCGGTGTTTCTGGCACAGTTGCGGGATCTGGGGCTGGACGAAATACTTGTCGATCTGACCCGCGATGTGATCGACATGTTGCGTCAGATCTTTGGATTGGACGGCACCGACCATCCCCTGTTCCGAAAGCTGGGGTTGGAGGTGAACACTTATGAGGCGGCGTTGGATCTGGTCGAAAAGACGCGCAGCGCCGGGGCGCGGGCCCTGGACGATACCGAGTTGGCCAGCCTGCTGGCCGTTCCGTTCCGAATTTCGGCGGAACAGATAGGGCCGGCCTTTTCGGACGGTTTGAAATCCCGGATTCTGGAATTGCGGCACAGCCATTCCGACAAGCTTCTGGAAAGCTTGCGCGATGTCTTTGTGCCGTTACGGGTGGATGAGTTTGCGCCCGGATTGACCGTGCTGGAAAACGCCATGTTCGGCAAGGTCAGTCAGGTGGGTGGCGCGCGCACCGACGAATTGCGCAAACTGATCACCGACGTGCTTTCGGGTAACGGTGCGCGCCCGCTGGTGGTTGAGCTGATCTATGACATGCCGGTGAGCCTTGGGGGGCAGAACCTGCCCGCCGCCTTTGCCGAACCTTTGGCCTTTACACGGGCGGCAATCAAGAAGCCCGACATTCTGGTTCTGAACAGCGCGTTGGCGAGTTTCGACATGGATACTCAGGTATCGGTATACAAAAACCTGCGCGAGTTGCTGCCTGATACCACTGTGATCTACATCAACGACCATTTCAAATCGCCCGAGGCGTTTGATTTGCACATTGAGATTCGGCAAGGCCGGATCATCAGCGAGGAGGCTCCGATGGATGTTGAAGAGGATGGTGCCGCCTCGGCCGACCTGACGCGCAAGCTAAGGGCATTGGAGCAGACCCCGCTGTTTTCCGAGCTTGACCGGCGACAGCTGCGCCTGCTGGCCTTTGGTGCGCGCTGGTTCGAGGCCAAGGCGGGCGAGGTCGTTTTCCTGAAGGACGACGACCCGACCGACGGTGCCTATATGATCATCGAAGGCGAGGCAGGTCTGTACCTGCCCCAGAAATCCGGCGACGATCAGCTGATCACGCGCGTCGGGCCTGGAACGCTGGTCGGAGAGCTGGGACTGATCCGCAAAGAGCCGCGCGCGCTCAGCATGGTGGCCGAAACCAATCTGACCTGTCTGCGGATCGGTGAGGAGGAGTTTCTGGCCGTGGTCGAAAACGACGCGGCAACCGCGTTCAAGCTTTTGCAGGTTGTGGCGGGTTACGTTTCGAACTGACGAACAGAGCGAAAAATCACGTTTTGCAGAACAGTTTGTATAGCAGTTCGATCACCTGCGCGGTGTTTCCATCGCTGAGTGAATAGTGGATGGTTTTGCCATCCCGTCGTGTCGATACCAGCCCCTCTTCCCGCAGTCGGGCCAGCATCTGGCTGACGGCAGCCTGACGGATACCCAACAGGGTTTCCAGTTGCCCAACCGACTTTTCGCCGTCGCCGAGATGGCACAGGATCATCAGCCGACCCTCGTGGGCAAGCGTCTTGAGAAAGTTTGCGGCATCCGAAGCGCTTTGCTTCATGTCGACGGCGGTTTCGGGCTGAAATGCCTGATCTGATGTATTCTGAACTGTCACGGGTTGCTCGTAATCCTTTTGTCCAAACTACAACACAGCGTTGTGGCATGCAATCTCATGCATCCTGTGCTGGTGCACCACCCTGAAACGCGTTGCCGTTGACATAGTCACATGGTTCTTCCTGCATCTGCAAATGAAGCCCATCGCCGGTATAAGGATGGGCTCGCGCCAGATCTTCGTCAACTTCAATGCCCAAACCGGGCGCCTCGGGTGGCGTGACAAAGCCTAATTCGACTTTGATCGATCCTTTGATCAACTTGTCGTGAAAAGGTGTCTCTATGCTTTCAAGCAACAGGATATTGGGGATTGAGGCGGCGAGATGAATGTTGGCGGCCCACTCGATCGGTCCTGCGTACAGGTGGGGGGCCATCTGGGCGTTGAATATTTCTGCCATCGCGGCCACTTTCTTCATCTCCCAGATGCCGCCGGCACGTCCCAATGCGGGTTGCAGGATTTCCGCCGCGCCTGCCCGCAGGACTGCGCCGAACTCTGCCTTGGTGGTCATCCGCTCGCCGGTTGCGACCGGAATGCGGACGTTGCGGGCGACGCGCGCCATATCTTCGATATTGTCAGGAGGCGTCGGTTCCTCGAACCAGAGCGGCGAATAGGGCTCCAATGCCTGACCCAGACGGATCGCCCCTGCGGTGTTGAACTGACCGTGGGTTCCGAAAAGCAGGTCGGCCTTGTCGCCGACCGCTTCGCGGATCGCTTTGCAGAAAGCGACCGACATCGAGATATCGCTCATCGCAGGCATGTGGCCGCCCCGGATCGTGTAGGGGCCTGCGGGATCGAACTTGACCGCAGTATAGCCCCGCCCGACCATCGCAGCGGCGCATTCGGCCGCCTGTTCCGGTGAGGTCCAGAAATCGGTCAGGTCATGCTGCGGCAGCGGGTAGAGATAGGTGTAGGCGCGAATGCGGTCATTCATCCGCCCGCCGATCAGGGCGTGAACCGGTCGGTCGCGATCCTTGCCCAGAATGTCCCAGCAAGCGATTTCCAGCCCGGAAAACGCGCCCATGACGCTCAGATCGGGGCGCTGTGTGAAGCCGCTGGAATACACCCGGCGAAACATCAGCTCTATGTTTTCGGGGTTTTCATCCGCCATATGCCGCTTGAACACGTCGTGGATGATGTGTTTCATCGCCTCGGGACCGACCGACGAGGCATAGCATTCGCCCCAACCGGTGATGCCCGTGTCGGTGGTGAGCTTGACCAGTATCCAGTATCGCCCGCCCCAACCCGGTGCAGGCGGCGCGGTCACGATGATATCGAGATCCTGAAGCTTCATCGCATGTCCTCCTGTTCGGGTTATTCCACCGATTTGCGGTCAAACACGATCACGTTGCGCTTGGCGCCACCGGTCTTGGTGTCGGCGATTGCCTCGTTGATCTGGTCAAGCGACCAGCGCCCCGAAATCAGCTCGTCGAGCTTGAGACGCCCTTGCTGATAAAGATCGATCATCCAAGGGATGTCACGCTGAATGACTACGTCGCCCATCTTGGAGCCGATCAGACCCTGCCCGACAGCGGCAAGGATGACCGGTTCGTAACTGGCCATCGCCCCCGAATGAGGCATCCCGATCATGATGGCCTTGCCGCCGCGCCCCAGATAACGAGGAGCCTGTTCATAGGCCGGTATCGCGCCGACGGTGATCAGAACCGCGTCGGCTCCGCGCCCGCCAAGAGCCTTGTATGCGGCTTTCCAGGGTGCATCCAACGTGGCAAGGACCCCATGCGTTGCGCCGAATTCCCTGGCGATCTCCAGCTTTTCCTCGGTCATGTCGACCGCCACGATTCTGCGGGCCCCCGCAATGCGCGCGCCCTGGATTGCGTTCAGGCCCACACCGCCCGCGCCGATCACGACGACATCCTGACCGGGGCGCAGCCCGGCGGCATTGACGGCCGCGCCGACGCCAGTGATCACGCCACAGCTGAGCAGGCTGGCGACATCCTTGGCCATGGTGTCGGGGATCTTGACGATCTGGCGGTGGCTGACGACCACCTTTTCGGCAAAGGCACCGCAGGCCATCGCCTGTTCCAGGGGGCCGCCATCGGCGGTTTTCAGCGGACCCTTGACCGTGTCATAAGGTGTCTCGCAGATCGTCGGCTTGCCGCTGGCGCAGGACGGGCACGATCCGCAGGCGCGGATCAGCGTGGCCACAACGGATTCACCCACCTTGAAATCGCCAGCAGCGTCGCCGACTGCGGTTATGACACCGGCGGCTTCGTGGCCGTAAACAGCGGGCAGAAACCCACCCCAGGCTCCGCTGGCATAGGTGATGTCGGAATGACAGATCGCCACCGCATCCAGCGTGACTTCGACCTCGCCCATCCCCGGGGGAGCGATCTGGATGTCTTCGATAACAAGTGGCTTGTCGAACTCGCGGCATACGGCCGCCTTGATGGTTTGCATGGTCTCCTCCCCTTGATTGCCGGGCACGGTGGCCCGGCAGATCGCCGTCTGCAAGGTGGAAACCGGCAAAACAATGTCGTTCTTACGTCACGACACGATTTAAGCACAGGTGAAAACCGATCCGTTCGCGAAATGGGGAGGCGCGATGGCGCGTCAGTCGCTCAGGAATTCGGTCGTACTGCGCGCAAAGGCTTCGGCTTCGGACGGGGCAAGTCCAAGCTGATGCATAGGGTCAAACAGTTTGTGCGTGTCCAGTTGCGGCCAGGTCCGGGCAACGATTTCCTTCAGAGGGGTGCCTGTTGCGGCGGATTCCCGGCACAGTTCCTTGGTTGCGGCCTGTGCCTTGGGGCGCGGTAAGTGTTCGGCCAGCGCGAAACTCAGCGCTTCGGCATGGATCATGCCGAGATGTGATTCCAGCGCTGTGCGCATCGCGTCAAGTTCGGGCGAAATCTTCTGAGCCATGGACGAGGCGACCCGGGAAGAAGAACCCGCCCCCAAAACGATTTGTGGCAGGCACATCCATTCGGTGAACCACGCGGCGCCGTCGCGCTGATGGCGATGCATCGCCGCCCCCTGCAAAACACTCATCAACCCGGTCTGCTGGCGGGCCAGCGCCACCAGAACCGACGGAGCCACAGGGTTCTGCTTTTGCGGCATGGTCGAAGATGACCCGGCCCCGCCCAAGCCAATCTCGGCTATCCCGGTCTGGGTTAGCTCCACGCCGTCCTCTCCGATCTTGCCCAAGGCCAGCACAAAGCGGGTGAACCAATCGCAAAGGCGTAGAACGGAGGTTCGGTCGGTATGCCAGCTTCGCCCGGGGTCGTGCAGGTTCAAGAGTTTTGCAAGCTCTGCGCGGGTTGTGGCTGATTGCGCCCCCAGGGCTGCGCTGGTGCCAGCCGCGCCGGACAGGGACACAAGCAGGCAGTCTTGCCGCAGCGCAGGCAATTCCTGCATAAGCCCTAACAGGGGCCAGCCCCATGACGCGACCACGGCGCCAAAGCTGGTTGGGGTCGCGTGCTGCCCATAGGTGCGGGCTGGCATTGGCAGGCGGGCATGATCAAGGGCCAGCCGCGCAAGGTGGCCAAGAGTATCTTTAACATCGGTTTCGATCAGACCGATCGCCTGCCGCAGCCGCAGCATCAGCCCGGTGTCGATAATGTCCTGTGAAGTCGCGCCCCAATGAACATAGGCGGCATGTTCGGGGGCCTGCATCTCGGCCCGGAAGGCCGAGACCAGCGCCGGGACGCTGACGCCGTTTTCGCCGGTCGCGGCGGACAAGGCACCGGGATCAAGCTGAATCTCCATCGCGGCGCGCGAAATGGCCTGTGCGCTTTCCAATGGTATGATGCCCTGATCGCCCTGAACTTTGGCCAGCATCCCCTCGACCAGCAGCATTGCCCTCAACTCGGCACTGTCAGTGAAGAGGCGACCAACATCGCCAGACGGGAACAGCCTGGAAAACAGCACGCTGTCGAAAACGGATCCAGCCATCAGAATTTTCTTTCGATCTGCGACAGCATCAGCGCCAGTTCCTTGGGATGGGAAAAGAACGGAGAATGGGAGCTGTCGATTGTGAATTTCATATCTGGCGGAAAACCACTGCACATCTCGGCCTGATATTCGGTGGGTACAGTTCGGTCGTCGAGCGTTCGGATATAGGCCTTGGGCAAATTGGCAAAACCTTCACCAAGTACCAAGGGCGTTTCCTGCGGCCTGATTGCTTGCGGGCAAAGGCGTTGGGCGGCGAATTCGGCGGTCTCTTCGGCGCAGTCGTGATAGAACAGCGCCCTGACCTGATCCGGAACTACGGTATAGGAGAGGCCATCGGGCGATTTCTGGACGGACGAAATCAGGGGCTGGCGGGCCGCGCGCTTGCGCATCTGTGCCATGCTCTTGCCCGAAATGGGGACATAGGCGCAGAGATAGATCAGGGCGCGCATCTTGCCCGGAGCTGTCCCGGCCGCTGCCGAGATTGGATAGCCGCCCCAGGAATGACCTACAACTACAGTATCGGGGGTCGATGCCGACAAGACGGCATCGCGGCACCTAACCAGAGTGACATCGGCGACAGGAGTTTGGTCATCCCCGTGGCTGGGCATATCTATGGCGCGGGCAGAATGCCCCAGAGCGGTCAGTTCAGGGATCAGATCACGCCAACACCACGCCCCATGGCATGAGCCGTGAACCAGAAGGAAATCAGCCATTCCCGCCCTCCTTACCATGCCCTATACCGCGTAGGAATTCTGAAAGGATGGCAGCGTATTCTTCGGGTTTTTCAACGCATGGCAGATGGCCTGCCCTGCGGATGAGTTCAAATTTTGAGCCGGGGATCAGGTCGACCGTTTCACGCACCAGATCGGGTGGCGTCGCCCCGTCCTCGCTGCCCGCGATGCCCAGCGTTGGAAGTCGCAGGCCACTTGTCGGAGTATAGAAGTCGGTGCCGGAAATGGCCGCGCAACATCCCGCATAACCTTCGACCGGTTGCCGGACCAGCATGTTACGCCACAGGGTGAGGTTGGGCGAGGCGCGGAAATCCTTGGAAAACCAGCGTTCCATGATGTTGTCGGCCAGCGCTTCTATTCCACCGGCATTGACGGCGGCAATGCGCTTGTCCCACATGTCAGCGGTGCCGATCTTGGCACCAGTGTTTGACAGAACCAACGCGCGGATCTGATCCATCCGTTTGACCGCCAGTCCCTGCGCGATCATCCCGCCAATGGAGAGGCCGACAAAAGCGCAATCGCGGACCTCCAGCATATCCAGCAGAGCCTCGGCATCCTGCACCAGCGCACCCATCGAATAGGGGGCGGGCGGCAGAGACGACAGGCCGTGGCCGCGTATGTCGTAGCGGATGAACTTCAGCCCCTTGGGAAGCAAAGGCAAAACCGCATCCCAAAGCCGATAGTCGGTGCCCAGCGAATTGGCAAATACCACGGGCGCCCCGTCGGGGTCGCCGTCGATGCGATAGTAGAGCTGGACATGACCCAGATCGGCAATGTTCATGGGATACCCCTGTGTCAGCTTGGCTATGTTTCGCGAAGGTATAGGGCAGGATTGCCGCGTGATCCATGCTTCGGATCGGCAGCAGGTACCCCGGCATCAGGTGTGATCTGCCAGTGCCCGGGCAAAGAGAGCCGGTTCGACGTTGCCGCCCGAGGCGACGACGATCACGGTGTCGCCCTCGATCTCGTCCTGCCGGTACAGGGCCGAGGCCAGCGCCACGGCTCCGCCGGGTTCCAGAACGATCTTGAGGCGCAGAAAAGCCAAAGCCATGGCGCGCATGGCTTCGGTCTCGGTAACGCTCAGACCCGGGCCGCACAGGCGTTTCAGAATCGGGAAGGTGATCTGACCCGGTTCGGGCGTCAGGATTGCGTCGCAGATATTCCCCGAAGTCCGGTTGTTCCGTTCGATCCCGCCCGAGACCAACGAACGTTTCACGTCGTCAAAGCCTTCGGGCTCGCAGGTTCTGGCGCGCAGGCCGGGCGCGTGGCCCTCCAGCGCCAAGGCGATCCCGGAGGTCAGTCCGCCACCTCCACAACAAACCAGAACGTCGGCCATATGAACGCCGAAATCAGCGACTTGTTCGGCAACCTCCAACCCGACGGTGCCCTGACCTGCGATTACCTGTGGGTCGTCATAGGGGCGGATCAGGGTCAGGCCGCGCTCATTCGACAATGCCGCGCCGATATCCTCGCGGCTTTCGGTTTCCCTGTCATACAAAACGACTTCGGCCCCCAGTGCGCGCGTGTTTTCGATCTTCAGTTGCGGCGCATCCGACGGCATGACGATGACCGATGCGATTCCGTGTTTTGTCGCCGCCATCGCTACGCCCTGCGCGTGATTACCCGAAGAATAGGCGATGACTCCGCGTTGCCGCATGTTCGGGTCCAGCGCCGAAATCGCAGACCATGCCCCGCGGAACTTGAAGCTGCCGGTGTGTTGCAGGCATTCCGGTTTGACCAGCACCCTGCGCCCGGCAATGTCATCAAGGAAAGGAGAGCTTAGAAATGGGGTTCGCCTTGCATGGCCTTGCAGCCGTTTGGCGGCGGCTTTTATCAGGGGCAGGGTACTCATGCGGCCTCCAGGATATTGCGAATGACTGCGAGGGACTGCGGTTCGTCCAGGAACGGGGCATGGCCCCGATCAGGGACTTCTTCCGCGACGAGGGCAGGATGACGCTTGCGCATTTCCGCCAGCGTGCCCGGGCTGAGTATGTCGGAGTTCATGCCCCGGATAACACCAGTAGGGATGGTGCGCAACGCGTCGAACAGGGGCCATAGGTCGGGTGGTGGTCCGGCCGCGGCCTGTTCCAACAGGGCCTGCCGCAAGTTTACATCATAGCTCAGGGCCAGTCCTGTGGGCGTTTCAAGATATTGGTTTTCTGCCTGCTTTCGCCAAATCGAAAGGGGGACACCGGGGAATTGCGGTTCCATCGAGTCTTTCAGAACCTGCGCGGCATCTTCAAAAGTCTGGAATGTGGGTGGCTTGCCGACATACTCGAAAATCCGGGCAATCCCTGTCGGCTCCACAATCGGGCCCACATCGTTCAAGATTACGCCTGCCAGCCGGTCCTGGTGACAGTCAGCCAGCACCATCGCGATCAGACCGCCTCGAGACGTGCCCAGCACGGTGACTTTGCCAAGTCCCAGATGATCAAGAAGCTCGATGACATCCTGACCCTCTCGATTGACGTTGTAATTCATATAGTTCGGGTCATGGTCCGATTGCCCCCGGCCACGATAGTCGATCGCAATCAGACGCAGGTCGGGTACGTGCGGGGCGAGGAATGTGAAATCCCGGCTGGATCTGGTCAGACCGGCAAGGCAAACCAGTGGTTTACCTTTGCCGTTGTCCTCAAAGTAGATTTTTTTTCCGTCGCTTGAGGTGAAGTGCGCCATCAGGCTCCTGCCAGTTGGGGAATCGTGGTCAGGTCGGACAGTACATGCGCGGGCCGCCACGGCAAGCGGTCCATGGGTTCGGCAGCGCGGTTGACCCATGCGGTGACAAATCCGAATCCGCTGGCCGCAGCCGCATCCCAGCCGTTCGAGCTGACAAAAAGAACTTCGTCGCGGGCGCAAGCAAAGCGCTTGGTCACCAGTTCATAGACGCGGGCATCGGGCTTGAAGATGCCCACGCTTTCCACCGACAGCACATCATCCAGCACGTCGCCGATGCCTGCCGATTGCACCGCACCATCCAGCATCGCAGGCGAGCCGTTGGACAGGATTGCCGTTTGCATCCCAGCGTCCTTCAATGCCCCCAACATTGCGGGAACTTCGGGAAAGGCCTGCAGTTCCCAATAGAGATCGAGCAACCGCTGGCGAAGCCCGCCTTCTCCGTCCAGCCCGACCGCTTCGAGCGCCCAGTCAAGACCGTCCTGTGTCACCTCCCAGAAATCGGTATGGGCGCCGGTCACCGCCCTCAGCCAGGAGTACTGCAACTGCTTCAATCGCCAGAAATTGGCCAACTCCGGCCATTTGCCACTGAGCTGGGTATGCTCGGGCTCGGCTGCGGCCAGACGCGCGGCGGCTGCGACGTCGAACAGTGTTCCGTAGGCGTCAAAGACGCAGGTGGTGATTGGCATGTGCTCCTCCCTCTTCGCGGGCAGGTTCGCACAGGAATTCAGCGCGCGAAAGAGGGGCGGGTTTACAATGGTGTGACAGACATTAGGGTGGGCCGTTCAACCAAAACCCAACCGATCGGAGACCTCATGACCGAAATCAAGCAAGGCGACACGGTGCGCATTCACTATACCGGTACCCTGCTGGACGGGAGCACATTCGACAGTTCCGAAGGCCGCGACCCGCTGCAATTCGAAGTGGGGTCGGGACAGATCATCGTTGGGCTGGACAATGCCTTGCCGGGCATGATTGTCGGTGAAAGGAAAAAGGTCGAGGTGACCTGTGTCGAAGCCTATGGTCCGATCAATCCGGCGATGCGGCAGTCCATCCCGCGCGAAGGCATTCCCGACGATATACCGCTCGACATCGGCACACAGTTGCAGATGCAGACGCCCGATGGTCAGGCCCTTCCGGTAACGGTGGTCGAAGTTGACGATGCCACCGTGACACTGGATGCGAACCACCCCTTGGCGGGGCAGGACCTGATCTTTGACATCGAGGTCGTGTCGATCAATTGAACCGAAATGACGGCTGGGCCCGCGAATGCGCCTGACCTGGCCTGTTTGGCAGGCGTACTACCTGGTGGCGATCGTGAGGCCCATCATCGCCTGTGTCTGGGGCTGCGACAAGATCACCAGCGCCGCAAGCGAGAAACACAGGCTCACCAACAACAAGCGTATCAGGTTGCCCGATTGCCTTACTGGCGGTTCCGGCTTTTTCAGCGCCTTTTCGCGTTGCGCGGCGGCGGAGAGGATCATGTCAATTTTGCTCATGCCCGAATTCCTGCGCGCCAAGTGTGGTCAAAACTTGGCAAGCGCAGGGAAAGTTCGGGTCACATGAAGTCGGGTTGAGGCATTCCCAGGACGTGGAAACCGCCATCGACACGGATAATCTCACCCGAGGTGCAGGCGCCGGCATCGGACGTCAGATAAACAGCAGTACCGCCAACGGCTTCGAGCGTTGCATTCGAACGCATCGGCGCATTCTGGTCGCAGAATTTGTAGGTTTTGCGCGCGCCACCGATGGCCGCGCCGGCCAGAGTCTTCATCGGACCAGGCGAGATAGCATTGACGCGGATACCGTCAGGTCCGAGATCGTTGGCGAGATAGCGGGTCGCCGATTCCAGCGCGGCCTTGGCCACACCCATGACGTTATAGTTCGGAACCACCCGGTTCGAACCTTGATAGGTCAGCGTCAGCAGCGAGCCGCCATTTTCTTTCATCAGCGGATAGGCGCGGCGCGCCACCTCGATGAAGGAATAGGCCGATACATCCATCGAATGCTTGAAATTGGCCCGTGTAGTGTTCAGAAACCGCCCCGTCAATTCCGACTTGTCGGAATAGGCTATGGCGTGAACAACAAAGTCGACGGTGGGCCAACGGTTGGCCAGTTCGTCAAAGGCGCGGTCTAGCGACTCGTCATCGGTGACATCGGCGTCGACCATGAAATCACTGCCGACGCTTTGCGCAAGCGGTTCCAACCGCTTGCCGAAAGCTTCGCCCTGATAGGTGAATGCCAGTTCGGCACCGGCCTCGTGCATGGCCTTGGCGATGCCCCACGCGATGGAGCGGTCGTTGGCCACGCCCATGATCAGGCCGCGTTTGCCTTTGAGAAGATCCGACATTTCACTCATCCATTATACTTGGACAGAATCATGGACCCGTTTGTGCCGCCAAAGCCGAAGCTGTTGGTCATGACACTGTCCAGTCCTGCGTTTTCAACGACTTGCGTCGCAATTTCGCCGGGCAGAATGCCCTCGGCCAGGTTATCGACGTTGATCGAAGGGGTAATGAAGTCGTTGTCCAGCATCAGCAGGCAGAAGATCGCCTCGAGCGCGCCCGCCGCGCCTTGTGCATGGCCGGTCATCGACTTGGTCGATGAAATCGGCGGCACGTTGCCCTCGCCGAAAATTCGGCGTACTGCTTCGACCTCGCCCACGTCGCCAACCGGGGTCGAGGTGCCGTGTGCGTTGATATAGCTGACCTTGCGCCCCTCGGGCACGGTCTGCAGTGCCAGGCGCATCGCGCGTTCGCCGCCTTCGCCCGATGGGGCCACCATGTCATGACCATCCGAAGTGGCGGCAAATCCGGTCACTTCGGCATAGATCCTGGCGCCGCGTGCCTTGGCGTGTTCCAGTTCTTCCAGAACCACGATCCCGCCACCACCCGAGATCACGAACCCGTCGCGGTCCTGATCGAAAGCGCGTGAGGCGCGTGCGGGGGTGTCGTTGTATTTTGACGACATCGCGCCCATCGCGTCAAACAGGCAGCTGAGCGTCCAGTCCAGTTCCTCGCCGCCACCCGCGAACATCACGTCCTGCTTGCCCATCATAATCTGTTCAGCAGCGTTTCCGATGCAGTGCAGCGAAGTGGAGCAGGCCGAAGTGATCGAATAGTTGATGCCCTTGATCCTGTAGGCTGTCGCCAGGTTAGCCGAGATGGTCGAGCACATGCACTTTGGCACCGCAAACGGGCCGATACGCTTTGTCGCACCCGATTTCAGCACGGTCTGATGTGCGGTCAGCATTGCACTGGTCGAAGGACCGCCCGACCCGGCCACCAGCCCGGTGCGGGGGTTTACTACCTGATCATCGGTCAGACCGGAATCGGCAATGGCCTGACCCATCGCGATGTGGGCGTAGGCCGCGCCCGGGCCCATGAACCTGAGTGCGCGCTTGTCCACGTGTTCAGCCACATCGATTTTGAGCGTTCCAGCTACCTGACTGCGAAAGCCGTGCTCGACCATCTGTTCGTTGGCCTCGATGCCGGACCTGCCCGCTTTCAGCGATGAAAGCACTTCCTCGGCATTGTTCCCGATCGAGGAAACGATCCCCAATCCGGTGACGACGACGCGACGCATAAGCGTACTCCTGTGTTCCGTTCTCTGTTGCCTGGTCTTCAGCTGGGGTCAGCTTTCGGACAATGCAACCTTCATGTCCTTGACTTGATAAATCAATTCCCCATCTGCTTCGACCCGGCCATCCGCCACACCCATGGTCAGGCGGCGGGTCTGAACGGCCTTGGTGAAATCGACGTAGTAGGTCAGCTTCTTGCGGTCGGGGCGCACCATACCGGTCAACTTGATTTCGCCTGTGCCGATAGCATAGCCGCGCCCCTGCCAACCACGCCAGCCGAGGTTGAATCCGGTCAGTTGCCACAGCCCATCCAGACCAAGGCAGCCAGGCATGATTGGGTTGCCCGGAAAATGGCAGTCAAAGAACCAAAGATCCGGCGTGATATCGAATTCGGCCACCACATGCCCCTTGCCATGTGCGCCACCATCCGCCGAAATGTCGGTGATCCGGTCCATCATGAGCATTGGAGGTTCGGGCAACTGTGCGTTGCCTGGGCCGAAAAGTTCGCCGCGCGCGCACTTCAGCAGATCGTCTTTGTCAAAGCTGCTCGGGAATTGGGCCATTCTGCCGCCTCTCCTGCCAGAGTCTGTTGGTCACATCTGGCCTCCTCTAACACCCGTGTGCAAGGTCCTGCAAGAGCGGGTGCGCCGCAAGTTTCAAGCGAATGGCCCTGTTTGCGAATGAATTTCATTTGAAATTTCATCTGGGCACGACTTATATATATTGTCAAACCCATGCAGGTATCGACATCATGACGCCAGACAGTCTGGAAAACGCCACGCAGTGGTTGGCCAAGGCCGGTCTCAGACCGACGCGGCAGCGCGTTGCGCTGGCCGAGCTTCTGGTGGGTGACGGTAAACACCGGCACGTCACGGCGGAAAGTCTGTTCGAGGCGGCAAAGTCCAACAGTGCTGCCGTTTCTCTGGCCACCGTGTATAACACACTGCGCGCCTTTTGCGATGCAGGTGTGCTACAGGAAATCACGGTGGACGGATCGAAAAGCTATTTCGACACCAATACCCATGACCATCCCCATTTTTTTTGGGAGGATGAGGGGCGTCTGTCCGACGCTCCGTCGGATCAGCTGGTGATCCAGCGCTTGCCAAATGCACCCGAAGGGGTTGAAATTGCTTCCGTGGATGTGGTCATCCGCCTGCGCCGCAAGGCCTGATCAATTCTTTTCGAACAGAACGGCCAACACCCGTTGGGCCGCGTCAAACAGCGGGTCGGCCGGGCCGATGCCATGCCGAGCGATTACGACGGATTCGCGGGCTTCGGGATCGCGGACAGGCCGGCTTGCAATGGGAAGCCCGTCATAGCTCAGGGCGCCAACGGGGTTGGCGTAACTGATGCCGACACCCTCGCCATGCGCGGCGAGGCTGCGAAGGATTTCCAGTGAAGTTGCCCGATGCGCCACATGCGGCGACAGGCCCTTGCGTCTGAACAGTTCCAGAACATATTGCGCGGAAAGTCCCTCTTCGGACAGGATCAGCGGAAATTCGGCCAGCCGGTCCAAGGTCACGACCTCATGTGTCGCAAGCGGATGATCGGGTGGTATCAGCGCGTTGGGGCGGCAGACATACAGCAACCGCCGCGAGAATCCGGCATCCATTCCCAGATCATAGGTCAACGCGATATCTATCTGCCCCTTGAGCAATGCCGCGAGCAGGGCTTCGAAGCCATCGGCCCGATAGGTCACTTCGACATCCGGCAACTCAGAGCGCAGACGGCGGATGGCAGGGGCCAGAAGGAACGGAGCAAGGTCGACGAAACACCCTAGCCGAAGCCGTTTTGCGGGTATTGGAGGATGGGACGGGTCTTGCAACCGGGCGGCGTGGTCAAGCAGGCTTTTTGCGCCTTCGATAAAGGTCCGCCCTTGCGGGGTTACGGCCATGGCCGAACCGCGTTTTCGGATGAACAAGGGATAACCCAGATGTTGTTCGATTCTGGCCAGGGCGGCGGACAAGGCAGGTTGCGACACATTGAGATGCTCGGCCGCTGCGGTAAGGCTGCCGTGGTGGCCGATGGCGCAGACATATTCGTACTGGCGGAGTGAAATAAATAACATGAGATTATTTATTAGTTTCGAAGATATGATTTGAACAGAGGTTCGGGACCTGCACATATCTTGGCAAACACGGATTTACGGAGGATCCCTTGCCTCACCCATTGGTTACACAGGACATGATCGACACCTTTCAGCGGGACGGTGTCGTCTTTGTGCCCGGATTGTTTGCCGATCAGGTCGATACCTTGCGCGCAGGGGTCGAGGCGAACATGTCGAACCCAGGACCGTATGCATCGGAAAACAAGAAAGAAGGCCAAACCGGCAGGTTCTTTGACGACTACTGCAACTGGGACCGAATCCCACAGTTTCGCGAGGTGATCGAAACCTCACCCGTGGCCGAAGTCGCAGCGGATTTGATGGCATCCGAATCGGTGCAGATGTTCCACGACCATGTGCTGGTGAAAGAGCCCGGCACCTCGATGGCGACGCCATGGCATCAGGACGGGCCGTATTATTTCGTTGACGGACGGCAAACCATCAGTTTCTGGTCACCGCTCGATCCGGTGAAAGAGGCGACGCTGCGCTGTGTCGCAGGGTCCCACCTGTGGGAAAAGGAAGTGCTGCCGACGCGCTGGGTTTCGGAAGAGGGTTTTTTCCCTGACGAAGGTCAGTACATGCCGATCCCCGATCCCGAGGCTGAAGGTATGAAGATTGTCGAGTTTGAAATGCAACCCGGGGATGCGGTGGCGTTCAACTATCGCGTGCTGCATGGCGCGCGCGGCAATACTTCGGCGTCACGCCGCCGGGCATTTTCCCTGCGCCTGGTCGGAGACGATGCGCGTTACGTCGAGCGCCCGGGCCGAACATCGCCACCCTATCCGGGCCATGACATGCAACCAGGCCAGCGTTTGCGCGAGGACTGGTTTCCGGTTCTGTTCAGGCGCTGAGTTTGGAGTGTTCTCGGCGCGAAGGCTGGACCTCGTTTCAGAACCACTGCCCCGGTTCAATCAGGCCAAGATCGAGCAACTGGCCCGAGGACCATTCGAACGGTACGGAATTGCGCCATTTGAAGGTGTTGATCCGCGCCGCTGACACCGGATTTCGTTTCAGCGCCTTTGCAGCGCGAAAGGAACAGATAGCTGCAGTCAGATTGTGATGCCACGGGCAGGAATAGGTATTGTATTCAGCATCATTGAACGTGTGGTTCGAAAACAGCTCTAGCCCGGGTTTGGCTCTAAAAAGTGCGATGCGATCCATTCTCCGGCTTTCCTTTGGTATGAACTCGTCAAACCGCCAGCGCAGCCCGCCGGAAAAATCGAGTTGCCGTTCAAGCGGGTCCTCGGTTGTTGGGTCTATGCGCACTTCGGCAAAGTACCCCGATTTGTCGAGCATCGCAGTCGCGGGCGAAACCGCCGAGGGGCAAGTGTTCAGGTCTTCGGCGTACAGGTCGATCACGTAGGTCAGCATCGCGCTGCGGCGTTCCTCGGCGTGAAAAGACAGCATCTCGCCCACGCTGCGCGTTTCGCAGAACGGAAAGAACAGGTATTCGGCGTTGTAGCCGTAGTACATCCAGACATTGGGCAACGCGGCGACGATCCGGTTGACCGCCGCAAAGACCAAATGTCTGGGCCTACAAGTATAGGTGATCCGGTGCACCTGGTCGCCGAGATCCGTCGGCAGTTCGAAGTCATCCGGCATCAATGCGATCACCGTTTTGAACCCGAGATTCAAATGATGCAGCAATGTTCCTGCTATCTCGACGGCGTCTTCGGCAAAGATCATCGCCACCGGTCCTTTGACTGGCGATTTCGCGACCGAGTTCAGAAAACTGTCGAGTGATGGATACTGCATGCGATGTACTTGTCCTGCTCTGCTGGCATTTGCCGTCAAACTCGGGTAAATGCGCGCGCATTGCAAGCCGCGTCCGTTCCGTATAGACGGCGCCGATCCAGCGAAATCAAAGGCACGTTTCATGTCCGAACCGAAAAAGCTCTTCATCAAGACCTACGGGTGTCAGATGAACGTTTATGACAGCGAGCGCATGGCCGAGGCGCTGGGCGGGCAAGGTTATGTCGAGACGCAAAGCCCGGATGATGCGGACATGATCCTGCTCAACACCTGCCATATCCGGGAAAAGGCTGCGGAGAAGGTCTATTCCGAGCTTGGCCGATTCAAGGGACTCAAAGCGGAAAAACCCGATCTCAAGATCGGAGTCGCAGGCTGCGTCGCGCAGGCCGAAGGCGAAGAGATTATGCGCCGCCAGCCTCTTGTCGATCTGGTGGTCGGCCCGCAAAGCTATCACCGTCTGCCCGAGATGGAGGCGAAAACGCGCGAAGGCCAAAAGGCGCTGGACACGGATTTCCCGGAAGAGGACAAATTCGAAAAGCTGAAGAACCGTCCCAAGGCCAAGCGCGGCCCGACGGCGTTTCTGACCGTTCAGGAAGGCTGCGACAAGTTCTGCGCCTTTTGTGTGGTACCCTATACTCGCGGGGCCGAGGTCAGCCGGCCTGCGGATCGTATTCTGCTTGAGGCTCGCGAACTGGTGGAGCGGGGCGTGCGCGAAATCACGTTGCTGGGTCAGAACGTGAACGCCTATCACGGGGCCGGTCAGAACGGCGATATGACGCTTGCCGGGTTGATCTGGGAGTTGAACAAGGTCGACGGACTGGAACGCATCCGGTTTACCACATCGCACCCCAACGACATGAGCGACGATCTGATCGAAGCGCACGCTACCTGCGACAAGCTGATGCCCTATCTGCACCTGCCGGTGCAGTCCGGCTCGGACAAGATTCTGAAGCGGATGAACCGCAGCCATACGGCGGAAAGCTATTTGCGACTGATTGAGCGTATTCGTGCCGCACGCCCCGATATTCTGATGTCGGGTGATTTCATTGTCGGTTTTCCGGAAGAGACCGAAGAGGATTTCCAGGCCACGCTCGATCTGGTCGAAGAGGTAAAGTACGGTTATGCCTATTCGTTCAAGTATTCCACACGACCGGGTACACCGGCGGCGGAACGGCCACAGGTTCCGGGAAAGGAAGCCGATGACCGGCTGCAACGGCTTCAAGCACTGATTACCAAGCATCAGCGCAGCGTGCAGGACAGCATGGTCGGGCGTGACGTGCATGTGTTGTTTGAAAAGCCCGGGCGGCTCGACGGGCAGATGGTCGGAAAATCAGAGTATCTGCATGCGGTCCACGTAAATCGGGCTGATGTAGTTCCTGGTGATCTGCGTCGTGTGCGCATCACGTCCTCCGGTTCCAACTCTCTCGCCGGAGGGTTGACATAATCTTGAGGGGAAAAGCCGAAAAATAGCCAGATTTGGGGTGCTATTGGCATTTCGATAACAAAGATTCACTTTGCCGAAACCTGTTTCTGGTTTAGGTCATCGAAATCGCACCATCTGGGCAACGGTGCGAATGGTCTTTGGGGCCGGATAGTTTGTGAGGCTCCGTAAGGAGTTGGTACGAGGAGGGAGCAGAATTTGAAACGCTTGAACGGACTGTTGTCCCTAAAAGGGTGGGCACTTTCGCTGGTGTTCGGCATTGGGGCATTGAACGGAGTCCCGGTAGTCGCTGGGAATACTGAGGCTCCTTTTGTAGAACCAGAGGTCATCGAGCCAGCCAAGCGTCATGCCGATTGGCGCGGTTTTTATGCCGGGGGAACGCTGGGGTACGCATTCGGAGGCTCGGATGACGTGGGGCAGCGCGCTCCGAACGGCGATCTGGTGGCGAGCGTGGGCGAACTGAAGCCGGGTGGGTTTAATTATGGCCTCAGGCTCGGGTGGCGAAACAACATCGCATTTCGCAGCCGGTATTATGTTTACGGGGTCGAGTTGGGCTATGAGGCGGGCAGCATCGACGATGATCTGACCACAAACACGCATCAGGCATCAGTCGATGTCAAAAACATACTGTCCCTGCGGCTCAAGGGCGGCATCACCAGCGCGTCTGGAAAGATGCAGTATTACGGTATCGTAGGATATGCGAGAGGCGATATCGACTATGCACTGGCGGGGACGGCTGGCGGTGATACGATTGCCGTGTCGGACAACTCCGATTATGACGGCTACACTCTGGGTCTTGGGATGGAACGCATCGTGGCGGAAAAGGTTCGCCTGACGCTGGAGTATGAATTCACGCAATTCGATTCGATGCGACTGATTGATTCTTCAGGATCCTCGACAGTGGCCACGCCGAGTTATGGCAATCTCAGAGTCGGTCTGAATTACGCATTCTGAGGCCGATTGCTCGAGACCCGCGATTTGAATAAATCGCGGGCTTGTTCAGCCGGGGGGCGGCAAATTTGCGTTCTCGTGCAATTTTTTTTCGTCGGTGCTTGCGCAGTTGCGAGCAATCTGACTACGCTCAAATCAAATGCCAAAACAGGAGAACCTATTGGCCATTGGTGCCCTTACCCCACCGCAAGATGACATGCCCCCGCACGAGGTGCTTGTTGAATTTCCAGACAACAGATTGTTGATTGACCTGTGCGGTGAATATGACCGCAACCTGGCCGAGATCGAGCGAAAACTGTCGATCCAAATCCTTCGCCGCGGGAACCAGCTTGCCATCATGGGCGAGGAAGAAGCTCAGAAGCGGGCGGTGGAAGTGCTGGAGGCGCTTTATGACCGGCTGCAGGCCGGTCGTTCTGTCGAAGCGGCGGATATAGACCGTGAACTGCGCATGGGCGGGTCCGAGACCGGGACTGGCGTTCGCGATGGCGATCAGCTTGAAATGTTCAAGGGCGGCACGGTCGAAATCAAGACTCGAAAGAAGCTGGTTGAGCCACGCACAGATGCGCAAAAGGCTTATGTGCAATCGCTGTTCAACAACGAACTGGCCTTTGGTATTGGCCCGGCGGGGACGGGTAAGACCTATCTGGCCGTGGCTGTCGGCGTGTCGATGTTCATCGGCGGCCATGTTGACCGTATCATCCTCAGCCGTCCCGCCGTCGAGGCGGGGGAGAAGCTGGGATATCTGCCCGGCGACATGAAGGACAAGGTCGACCCCTACATGCAGCCGCTCTATGACGCGCTGAACGACTTTTTGCCTGGCAAGCAGCTCGCCAAGTTGATCGAAGAAAAACGTATAGAAATTGCACCGCTGGCTTTCATGCGCGGTCGTACGCTTTCGAACGCCTTTGTAGTTTTGGACGAGGCGCAGAATGCCACGACCATGCAGATGAAGATGTTCCTGACCCGCTTGGGCGAAGGAAGCCGCATGGTCATTACAGGCGACCGGTCTCAGGTCGACCTGCCGCGTGGGGTACCATCGGGGTTGGCAGATGCGGAACGATTGCTGAAAATCATTCCCAAAATCGGATTCAACTATTTTACCTCCAAGGATGTTGTGCGTCATCCGCTTGTCGCCGCCATTATTGAGGCTTATGAGGCCGACGCCGGGCGAACGACCTCATCCTGATCGGGCAAGGTTTGGCTGGGCCGAAAATGAGGGCATGTGCTGCCAAGGGGGCAGATTTGACGATCGAAGTCACATTGGAAGACCCGCGTTGGGACAATCTCGTGGCTGTCGGCAGCCGCGCCGTCTCGGCTGTTCTGGCGCATCGGGGGCTTGATCCGGAGATTTGCGAAGTCAGCCTGCTGGGATGTGACGACGTCCGGATCCAGGAACTCAACGCCGAATTCCGCGACAAGCCAAGTGCGACTAATGTTCTGAGCTGGCCGGCCGCGGAACTGGCTGCCGAGACACCCGGGGCGGAGCCCGCTGAACCCAGCCCCGACTTTGGTGGCGACATCGCGCTGGGCGATATCGCTATTTCGTACGATACCTGCGCACGCGAGGCGCAGGATGCTGGAAAATCGTTTGAGGATCACGTAACCCATCTGGTGGTACATGGCGTGCTCCATCTTCTGGGATACGACCATGTCCGTGACCCTGATGCCACCTTGATGGAAGGTCTTGAAATCGAAATACTTGGCAAAATGGGCTTGGATAACCCATATACTGGGTAATTAAGGGCTTTGCGGTCCGGTTAATTGGAACGAGAAAATGGGCGATACAGACGGCGGTTCTATGGCGGCGCAAGGCGCGCAATCCGGGAACGGCGACGACATGAGCGAAGAGAAACAGGGGTTTTTGTCCCGCATTATTGATGTGTTCTCTTCCGGCGAAAATATCAGTGACCCCCAAATGAACGGGCAGGCCGCATCAAACTCGCAACCTCGCGGAATGATCAATCTTCGCCGTATGCGGGTCGAGGATGTTGCGATTCCGACTGCGGAAATCGTTTCGGTGCCCAGCACCATCCCGAAAGACGAACTGGTGCAGGTTTTCCGCGACAGCGGTATGACTCGGATACCGGTCTATGAGGGCACGTTGGATACTCCACTTGGGTTCATTCACCTCAAAGATTTTGCCCTGACCCACGGATTCAACGGCGATACGGTCGATTTCGATCTGGCTACGATGCTTCGCCAGTTGCTATTTGTGCCGCCTTCGATGCCAATCGGAGTTCTGTTGACCAAAATGCAGACGGAACGGCGGCACATGGCACTGGTGATCGACGAATACGGCGGCGTCGACGGGCTAGTCACCATCGAGGATCTGATCGAGCAAGTGGTGGGCGAAATTGCTGACGAACACGATGCCGACGAAGATCAACTTTGGTTGCAGGAAAAACCGGGCTGCTATGTCGTTCAGGCCAAGGTTCCGCTTGAGGATTTCGAGGCTGAAATCGGGCGTTCCCTGACCAGTCACGAAGATGTGGACGAAGAAGAAATAGACACACTTGGCGGGCTCGTATTCATGTTGTCCGGCCGGGTCCCGGCGCGGGGCGAGGTGGTCATTCACCCGGAAGGTCCGGAATTCGAGGTGCTTGAGGCCGATCCGCGCAGGATAAAACGACTGCGTGTGATGCTGCCGGACCGCGCCGCATGATCCAAATCGTTCGCTGGCCAATCTGGCTGCGCTATCTGCTGGCCGCCCTCCTCGGGGCGGTCGCTGCGTATGGGCTGGCGCCTTTCGGGTTTTGGGCCGCGACGCTGATGTCGCTTGTAGCCACCTCGGCGCTCTTTTTGTCCGCACGGTCCAAGTGGCAGGCCGCGTTGCTAGGGTGGTTTTATGCCAGCGGTTATTTTGCCCATGCTCTCTTGTGGATCGTCGAGCCGTTCCTGGTGGATGCTGAACGCTATGCCTGGATGGCTCCGTTTGCCTTAATCTTCATGGCGGGCGGCATGGCTTTGTTCTGGGCACCTGCTTTCTGGTTTGCAATGCGTCCGGGCTGGTCCGTGCCTGGTCGGATCTGGTTGCTGGTGATCTACCTGTCGGTCGGAGAGTTCGTGCGCGGCTATTTGTTTACCGGGTTTCCCTGGGCAGGGTTGGCACAGGTCTGGGTGGATACGCCGGTTGCTCAACTTTTGTCCATTGTCGGCCCTTATGGGCTGGGCGCGCTTACATTTGCGGTCACGCTGCCATTGGCACTCCTATTCAAACCGGGCTTTTCCTTTCGCTGCTTGTTTTTTCGCGTGATACCGCTTTTCGCCTTTGTAGTAGTTGCTTTCGTTCACGCGGGAACCCGACCCGAGGTCGTCGCGACGGGTCAGACGGTGCGCATCAATCAACCCAACGCGCCGCAGCATCAGAAATGGGATCCCAACTACGCCCCCATATTCTTCAATCGTCAGATCGAGTTTACGGCCGCTGATCCAAAGCCGGATTTGGTCGTTTGGCCCGAAACCTCGGTCCCGGTCTGGCTGGAAAACGCCGAACCCACCTTGCAGCTTATCGCGGATACAGCAAGAGGTGTTCCGGTTGTTCTGGGCATACAGCGAAGCAAAGACCTGCGTATCTATAACTCAATGGTCGTTGTTGACGAAACCGGCGTTTTGACCGGTGTTTATGACAAGCATCATCTGGTTCCATTTGGCGAATACGTGCCTTTTGGCGATCTTCTGGCGCAAGTCGGGATCTATGGATTCGCCGCCACGACGGGCCAGGGGTTCAGCTCTGGGCCGGGGGCTGCACTGTTGTCGCTGGGCAAACTCGGATCCGCCTTGCCGCTGATCTGTTACGAGGCGGTGTTCCCGCAGGACGTTCTTGCCGCGCCGGAGCGTCCCGCGCTCCTTTTGCAGATAACCAATGACGCGTGGTTCGGAACTCGGTCGGGTCCGCATCAGCATCTGGCGCAAGCAAGGATGCGTGCGATCGAGCAGGGTTTGCCAATGGTCAGATCGGCAAACACGGGCATCTCCGCAATGATTGATCCATTGGGGAAGGTAACAGGTTCTTTGCCCCTGGGCGTTGAAGGATATTTCGACGAAGGACTGGCGGTTGCCTTGGGCCCGACATTCTACTCCCGTTTCGGGAACAGTGTATTCTTTATTCTTTGTCTTGCGCTATTCGCGCTGATTTATCGACGCGAAAGGTCGCGCATGTGCAAAACCGATTGACCACGCAGTCATCGGCGCTTATCTGATGCAGGTCTGTTACAACGGCTTCCTGGCGTGACAGAGTTATTGTCTTAATGGAGCACCTTTATGTCCCGACAGAACTACACATTTACTTCGGAATCGGTTTCCGAAGGGCATCCCGACAAGGTCTGTGACCGCATTTCGGATGCCGTACTTGATGCATTCTTGAACGAAGAACCCGAAGCGCGCGTGGCGTGCGAAACCTTTGCCACCACGAACCGGGTGGTTATCGGCGGCGAGGTCGGTCTGTCGGATCAGGAAAAGTTACATGACTATATGGGCCGCATCGACGAAATCGCGCGCGCCTGTATCAAGGATATCGGCTATGAGCAGGATAAGTTCCATTGGAACACCTGCGAAATTACCAACCTGCTGCATGAACAGTCGGCGCATATTGCGCAGGGTGTGAATGCCTCGGACAACAAAGACGAGGGCGCGGGCGATCAAGGAATCATGTTTGGCTTTGCGACCAACGAAACTTCGGCGCTGATGCCGGCACCCATCCAGTATTCGCACGCGATCCTGCGACGGCTGGCCGAAGTGCGCAAGAACGGTACCGAGCCGGCCCTGGGGCCTGATGCCAAATCTCAGCTTTCGGTTGTCTATCGCGACGGCAAACCGGTCGGGATCAGTTCGCTTGTGCTTTCCACCCAGCACCTTGACGAGTCGCTGACGTCGGATGACATTCGCGACATCGTCGAACCCTATATCACCGAAATCCTTCCCGAAGGTTGGCTGAACGGCAAGACCGCATGGCATGTCAATCCGACAGGAAAGTTCGTCATTGGCGGGCCGGATGGCGACGCGGGCCTGACCGGGCGCAAGATCATAGTTGACACCTATGGCGGCGCGGCTCCGCATGGGGGCGGCGCATTCTCCGGTAAGGATCCGACCAAGGTCGACCGGTCGGCAGCCTATGCAGCACGCTATCTGGCCAAGAACGTGGTTGCCGCCGGCATGGCCGAACGCTGCACAATCCAGCTCAGCTATGCCATCGGCGTCAGCAAGCCGCTGTCGATATACGCCGAAACCTACGGCACTGGCGAAGTCGCGCCCGAAGCCATCGAAAAGGCGATCGATCAGGTCATGGACCTGACCCCGCGCGGGATCCGCCAGCACCTGGGCCTGAACCGGCCCATCTATCAGCGCACCGCGGCCTACGGTCACTTTGGCCGCGAACCAGAGGCTGATGGCGGGTTCAGTTGGGAGCGCACCGATCTGGTGGACGCGCTGACAAAGGCCGTCTGAGCCACCGCACGACAATCAGCGCCCCAACAATGGGGCGCTCTTCAGTTCGATACAAATAATGCGGGGGGCGGGTCTGTCTGGCACTGTATCCCGTCCTTGCATCACGATCAGCGCCACAGTATGGCCAGCGACATGAGCACTGACCATCCCCAACGCCCCCGACGCAATTTCTATGGGCGCTTCAAGGGCAAGACCCTGAAGCCCAGCCAGAAGACCTATCTGAACGAGGATCTGTCCCCGCTCTCGCCCGGCGCGGTGGATTGGGACAGCAATCCCGAACGCTTGCCGCTGGATCTGGATGCCCTGTTTGGCGGCAAACCGGTATGGCTTGAGGTGGGATTTGGCGGTGGCGAGCATCTGGTGCATCAGGCAGAACAGAACCCGGATATCGGTATCATTGGCGCAGAGCCTTTCATCAATGGCGTCGCCATGCTGTTGGGCAAGATCCGTCGTGCGGATGTGTCAAACCTGGCAGTGCATCCCGGCGATGCACGAGACCTGTTCGACGTTTTGCCGAATCAAAGCCTTTCCCGCGCCTTCCTGCTTTATCCCGACCCTTGGCCCAAGAAGCGTCATCACCGCCGCCGGTTCGTTACGCTCGAGCACCTCGAGCCGCTGGCACGTGTGATGAAACCCGGCGCGATCTTCCGGGTCGCGACCGACATTCCAGACTATGTGCGTCAGACATTGGAAGAAGTGCCTAAGGCCGGATTTGAATGGCTGGCGGAACGACCCGAGGATTGGCGCAAGCCATGGGGCGACTGGATTTCCACCCGGTACGAGCAAAAGGCGCTGCGCGAGGGGCGAGTGCCGCACTACCTGACCTTCCGACGCAAAGGGTGATTGTCGCTGGACCCGGTGACATCAATTCGCTAATCCGCAGGGAATGATAGCGCAAAAGGAGCACCCATGTCCGGACACGGCACGCCCATCCCGATGACCTCGCGTCCCTGCGGTCCGTTGACCGGTACCGCCGAGGTGCCTGGCGACAAGTCGATTTCGCACCGGTCGCTGATCCTGGGCGCGATGGCGGTGGGTGAGACAAAGATTTCGGGTCTGCTGGAAGGCGAGGATGTGCTGGACACCGCCAAGGCCATGCGCGCATTCGGGGCCGAGGTGGTCAATCACGGCGGTGGTAACTGGTCGGTGCATGGTGTCGGCGTCGGTGGTTTTGCCGAACCGGATCAGGTGATCGATTGCGGAAATTCCGGCACCGGCGTGCGCCTGATCATGGGCGCGATGGCGACGTGCCCGATCACTGCGACGTTTACCGGCGATGCCAGCCTGAATGGGCGACCGATGGCGCGGGTCACCGACCCGCTGGCGCTGTTCGGAACGCGTGCCGTTGGCCGCGAGGGAGGGCGCTTGCCGATGACCCTCGTCGGGGCCGCTTATCCCGTACCCGTCCGCTATGTGGTTCCGGTGCCGTCGGCTCAGGTCAAATCCGCCGTTTTGCTGGCCGGGCTGAATGCGCCGGGCAAGACGGTCGTGATCGAAAAGGAAGCAACCCGGGACCATTCCGAACGAATGCTGGCTGGCTTCGGGGCCGAGATTACCGTCGAGGACACTGACGAAGGCCGGGTCATCACGCTGACTGGGCGGCCTGAACTGAAACCACAGGTCATCGCGGTACCGCGCGATCCGTCAAGCGCTGCCTTCCCTGTATGCTCCGCACTGATCACACCGGGGTCGGATGTGCTGGTGCCGAATATCGGCCTCAACCCAACCCGCGCCGGTCTTTATTACACATTGCAGGAGATGGGCGCGAACCTGACCTTTGAGAATGAAAGGGAAGAGGGCGGCGAGCCAGTGGCTGATCTGCGCGCGCGCTACTCGCCCGATATGAAAGGCGTCACGGTGCCGCCTGAACGTGCGGCCTCGATGATCGACGAATATCCGGTTTTGTCGGTTGTTGCGGCCAATGCGACCGGGACCACGATGATGGGCGGCGTCAAGGAGCTGCGCGTCAAGGAAAGCGACCGCATCGACGCCATGGCGCGTGGATTGCGAGCCAATGGTGTAACGGTCGAAGAAGGCGACGATTGGTGGACCGTCGAAGGATTGGGCATCGGCGGTGTTCCCGGCGGCAGCACTTGTGAGAGCTTCCTGGATCACCGCATCGCCATGTCCTTCATGGTTCTGGGCATGGGGGCGCAGAACCCCGTCTCGATCGATGACGGCGGGCCGATTGCAACTTCCTTCCCGATTTTCGAACCTTTGATGGCCGATCTGGGCGCCAGGTTGGAACGGGTATGAATTTCAACTGATCTTTCGTTTTGGCCGTTCCATAGCTTCTTCCGGAAATTTTTGGTTATCGCCCCAGAATGTGGCGACTGTGCACCCGGTTTGATTGCGTCGTCGAAATACAAACTCGCGACCTTCATGAAGCAGGACACGCAACCCCATTTTCGAATACCAGCGCATCGCGTGACGCAATTCTGGATCAACCTCTCTAAATTGTCTCATCAGATGCGTCGGGCGAAGAGAGATCAGAATCTCGATGGTCTTGACCCAAAGGAAAACGCGCCAAGGCGGAACGAACGGAGTGTCCAACACCTGATGCTTGTAGTCCCAATTGCGTAGATCGGTTTCTACAACTTTTTTGTCCCTGACGTCTTCGAAAAAAGGTGTCCACCGGTGAGGGGTTGCATAGATGGACATGATTTGATCAGGGTCATACCTCAGTAATTGCCTGAACAATCGCAGGTAGTCTCTATCTCGCTCATCTGCAAAGCCCACGGCAAAGGTGCATAAGCCAATCATGCCGTGAGAACGCAACAGGCGGATCGCCTGCATGTCCTTTTGCGTATTTGCCCCCTTGTTGATCGACAACAAGGTCGCTTCGTCGGTGCTTTCCAGACCCAATAGGAACCGCAAGACACCAGCTTTTTTGTATAACGGCAACAAGTCCCTGTCCCGTACAATATCATCCGCACGAGTGGACCCGATCAACGTAACTTGTACATTCTCGGCGATCAGAGCCTCAAGAAACCTTTTCCATTGCCGGCGGGAAGAGGTCGGATTCTCGTCGGCAAGATTGACCAGTTCGACACCATGTTCACGAGCAAGCCAACCAATTTCCTTGGCTAATTTTTCTGGATCCCGATGGCGCCACTGGGTCCAGAAACCCCTCTGTCCGCAATAGCTACAAAGATGTGGGCAACCACGCGAGAATTGAAGGATGACCGACCTGCGCCCTCCCCAATATGAGTAATCATCGAAATTGATCAGTTCCCATCCAATTCGGTTCGAGTCCAAATCATTGATCATCGGAGCAGGGCGTGTAGACACGGGCTGATTGGAGTTATCACGAAAGGCGATTCCGGCCACCTGTTCCAGATCAGTTCTCAGTTGGATTGCAGCGATCAAGTTAGAAGTGGTCTCTTCGCCTTCACCACGAACAACAAAGTCGATTTGCGGGCACTCGGATAAGACCGAACGCCAATGATACGTGGGATATACACCGCCATAAACGATGACTAGCCCCGGTTTTTGGCGCTTCAACAGCATCGAAAGGGTTTTTACAGTCGGATGTGCGGAACTTGACCCGGAATGGCCGATCAGAACGATGTCTGGCTTGGTCTCGAGCGTACGTTCTACGCATTCATCAAAGCCTAATGGGGCAAGATCGCCGTTAATCAACGTGACGTCGTGCCCGCGGTCAATAAGTGGACCGCCAATACACAATAATCCGAACGGGGGCAGGTTTTCCTTGGGAATTCGGCTTCCAATTGCGGTATGGGGCGGGTGAAGAAGTGTAATGCGCAATTTATCAATGCTCTGCTTTTGGTTGAAACTGTTTCACCTCGTTCCAGGACTTTCAATCGGTTTTTTGCTGTCGGAAAGTTCGAACATGAACTATGCCCATGGCAGGTAGAACGGGATAGAAGATGAGCTTTACAATTGCCATCGACGGCCCCGCTGCGGCGGGAAAGGGTACGATCTCCAAGGGTGTTGCGGCACATTACGGGTTCGCGCATCTCGACACCGGGTTGCTGTATCGGGCTGTTGGACGGCGTGTGCTGACCGGTGAAGACGCTGTTGAAGCAGCACAAACGCTGCGGCCCGAAGACTTGCGGCGCGATGATCTGCGTAGCGCGTATGTGGCCCAGGCGGCATCAAAGGTGGCAGTCATGCCCGAAGTGCGCGCAGCTTTGGTCGAATTTCAACGACACTTTTCCCACCAAGAGGGTGGCGCCGTTCTGGATGGGCGCGACATTGGGACGGTGATCTGCCCGGGAGCTGACGTAAAGCTCTTCGTCACCGCCAGCCCCGAGGTGCGCGCCGAGCGCCGGTATCTTGAACTAACCGCGAAAGGCGAAAATATCACTCGCGAACAGGTGCTTGCGGATGTCAGGGAACGTGATGCGCGGGACATGGGGCGCAGCGAAGCGCCGATGAAACCTGCCGATGATGCCGTGCTGCTGGACACATCCGAGTTGAGCATCGAAGAGGCTCTGGAGCGCGCCATTGCGGTGATCGACAAAAAGATGCCCGCGAAAACCTAGGCTTTCGCGGGCAATTGCCGGAGTGAGTGGAACTGGCACCGGCAGCGCGGGATTACAGTTCGCCCACGGCGACGTGCTTGATCTGCGCCCATTGATTGTCGGCTGTCGTTGCCGTGGCTGCCACGTCTTCGAGGAACTTCTCACGGGTTGCGGTGTTCAGGAACAGAAAGAGCTTGCCGTCAGCCAGAACATATTGATCCGGATCGCCGTCGAACTTCTTGCCAACCGAGACACCGTAAGAGCAGAACCCGCCATGCTGCGGCAAGTAGGCTGCCGGGTTTGCCTGGAACGCGTCGAGGTTTTCTTCGGAGGTGAAATAATAGGACGCGCCGTCATATGTGGCGGAATGGGTGGCGAAGCCTTCGACCGGGTTGCCACTGGTGACCAGCGCAACCAGGTCCACACCATGCGCCGCAAGCGGGGCGCCACCTGCCGAGATGCCGTTTGAGACGTTGATCTCGTCTGCGGCAAATGCGGGTGCGGCGGCCAAGGGCAGGGCGGCGATGAGGGCGATGAGTACGAGCGATTTCATTGTTGATTTTCCTTGTTGATGAATGTGTTTCCGGGCCGGTTCTGGCCGGTATGACGAAGGTAGGGACAAAAAATCGGACGTGTTATCGCAGATAGACCGCAAGACATTGCCGATCGTTCGGGAAATGGGACGATCCTGTCGTGAATTTGATCACCAAGCTTTGAATCGTTTGATCGGGCATGCCGGCCTAGACTGTACGGAAATGAACCGGAGTTCCCGAATGATCCGCCTTGCCGCCATCCTGATATGCCTTGCCAGATTCTGTGTCGCACAGGAGGAAACCGCCCCAAACACGGAACCACCCATGACTTATGAAGAACTGGGACGCATCATCTTTACGCTGGACCCGGAGGCAAAACCGCAAGGCCCCGGGTTTCAGATGATGGTCGCCGATGTTCCGGTTTTGGTGATTACCGACATAAATGCGGACCGGATGCGCGCAATGGTTCCGATCCGCAACGCGGCGGACGTATCGCCCGACGATATGCGCCGCATGATGCAGGCCAATTTCGACAGCGCCCTTGATGCCCGCTATGCCATCGCAAACGGAACCTTGTGGGCGGTGTTCATTCACCCGCTTTCCCCGCTTGAAAAGAATCAGTTTATCTCGGGCCTTGGGCAGACGGTGAATATCGCCAAGACCTATGGCACACTCTACACCGGGGGTGCTGTGCAGTTTGGCGGCGGCGACAGCAACGATCTTCAGCGCACTCTGATCGACGAACTCCTGAAAAAGGGAGAAGAACTCTGATCTACAACGCAGATCCCTCACGCAGTTTGTCCTGCTCGTCGGGCGTGGGGGTGTGGTTGAAGACAAAGGCGGTGCGACAGGCCTCTTCGCCGCCCAGTGCCTCGATCTTGCGACGTTGATCGGCAAAAGCGCGGGCGTTGACGTCGTCCGGATCGCAGATAATGCGCAAACGGCGCTCGCCTTCGGCCAGCGCGGCGCGGACGTTTGGGTCATTTTCCCCGTCCATGGCGCGGTTCACCAATTCATGCGGGTCATATTTCAGATCAAAAAGTTGGGGCGGATGGCCGACATAGTGGACGTATTTCCACCGGTCCCAGCGCACCATGAAGGTGCCGGTCTTTGACCCGCCATCATGGTATTCGCTGAACCCGGTTCGATCCGGATCGTAAGGCGTATTGGCAATGTGGCGCAGGGATTTGCCGGGTTGGGTCACGTTGTTCTCGTCGTCAGCGATGCCACAGACCTCGCGAGCGGTTGCGGCGATATCGGTCAGGTTGGTGCAGGTAGAGACCCTGTGGCCAGCTGGCACTCCCGGCCCCGCCGCGATCATCGGGACCCCCGCGCTGGCTTCGTACATCACCTGTTTGGTCCAGAACCCCTGATCTCCCATCATGTCACCGTGATCCGAGACATAGACCACAACGGTCTTGTCAGTCTGCCCGCTGTCTTCCAGCGCCTTCAGTACATGGCCTGCGCAATCATCCATGAACGAAGTCAGCCCGTAATAGGCCGCCTTGGCCTCACGTACTTTCTGTTCATCGAAATAGTCTCCGTAATTGAAGAACCCGGCAATATTTTGCAGCTCTTCGTGGTCCACCGGGCGGGCTTCATATCCTACAGGCATGTCCATTCGCGCTGGATCATAAAGCGCATACCATTCCTCGGGGCAGGTCAGGGGATAGTGTGGGCTGACCAGTGACACGAAAGCGGCCCAGGGCTGTTGATGACGATTGGGATCCTTCAGCCAGCGTTCTGCTGCGGCTGTGATATCGCGGTCATAGTCGGTATAGGTGCTTGTGCCGACACCCACATCTGCCGCCAATTCGGCGGCAGAGTCGTAGGGAGGAGGGTTTTCGCGCAACAGCCCGACAGCCCAACCTACGCCACCCACCACATGCATCGGCAGGATCTCCTGTGAAAACCCGTTGTCATCCTCGCCTGAGCGGAAGTGAAGCTTGCCAATGGAAATAACTTCTCTTCCGCAATCGCGCAGCTGTCGCATCCAACTGCGTGGCTCCCCGGCATAGGGCGTGGCGCTGTCCCAGTGGCCCGTCCTGTGCACCCAGTCGCCAGTGGCCAATGCCGCGCGGGTCGGCACACACATCGGAGAAGGGGTATAGGCCGCCTCGAACATCGTGCCCCGCGACGCAAGTGCATCAAGATTTGGGGTTTGCACGAACGGATGACAGGCGCATCCCATTGCGTCCTTGCGATGCTCATCCGAAATGATGACGAGAAAGTTCAGGTTATCGGGCATCCCATTTCCTTGTTAATCGTGAAAGCATTCCGGCCAAGACACAGTGTTGCGCGACCAACCGCGTCACGAAAGCCGTTTTTGGCTTTTTCCTTGCGGGGTGCGGACAGACCCGTTATAGAGCGCGCGTCGACAAGGCGATTTGAGCCATAGAAAAAAGAGACGAGCAGGGTCGGGACAACCGGCCCTCTTTGTTTTATGGCACGAAACCGGGTCGCCTGACCAACTCCAAGACCGGCGGAGACAACCGCTCGGCCAGAAAAATCGATGTGAAAAGGAAAACAACGCCACATGGCTAACGCAACCATGGAGGAATTCGAAGCCCTCCTGAACGAAAGCTTCGAAATGGACACCCCCGAAGAGGGTTCGGTTGTCAAAGGCAAGGTTCTGGCGATCGAAGCCGGCCAGGCCATCATCGACGTAGGCTACAAGATGGAAGGCCGCGTCGATCTGAAAGAATTCGCAAATCCCGGCGAAGCCCCTGAAATCACGGTTGGCGACGAGGTCGAAGTCTTCCTGCGCGCCGCCGAAAACGCCCGCGGCGAGGCCGTCATCTCGCGCGAGATGGCCCGCCGTGAAGAGGCATGGGACCGCCTGGAAAAAGCATATGCCGACGATGCACGCGTCGAAGGCGCGATCTTTGGCCGCGTCAAAGGTGGCTTTACCGTCGACCTGGGTGGCGCAGTTGCGTTCCTGCCCGGCTCGCAGGTTGATGTCCGCCCCGTGCGTGATGCCGGCCCGCTGATGGGTCTCAAGCAGCCGTTCCAGATTCTGAAGATGGACCGCCGCCGTGGCAACATCGTCGTGTCGCGCCGCGCCATCCTGGAAGAATCGCGTGCCGAACAGCGCGCTGAAGTCATCGGCAATCTGTCCGAAGGCCAGAACGTGGACGGCGTCGTCAAGAACATCACCGAATACGGTGCGTTTGTTGACCTGGGCGGTGTTGACGGGCTGCTGCACGTCACCGACATGGCGTGGCGCCGTGTTAACCACCCGTCCGAGATCCTGACGATCGGCGAAACCATCAAGGTTCAGGTCATCAAGATCAACAAGGAAACCCACCGCATCAGCCTGGGCATGAAGCAGCTGCAGGAAGATCCGTGGGATCTGGTTGGCGCCAAATACCCGCTGGGCTCGGTTCACAAAGGCCGTGTCACCAATATCACCGATTACGGCGCGTTCGTCGAACTCGAAGCTGGTGTCGAAGGTCTGGTGCACGTCTCGGAAATGTCCTGGACCAAGAAAAACGTCCATCCTGGCAAGATCGTTTCGACCAGCCAGGAAGTCGACGTCATGGTTCTGGAAATCGACGGCGCCAAGCGCCGCGTGTCCCTGGGCCTCAAGCAGACGATGCGCAACCCGTGGGAAGTGTTCGCGGAAACTCACCCCGAGGGAACTCAGGTCGAGGGCGAAGTCAAGAACATCACCGAATTCGGTCTGTTCATCGGCCTCGAAGGCGACATCGACGGCATGGTCCATTTGTCGGATCTCAGCTGGGACGAGCGTGGCGAGGATGCCATCCAGAACTATCGCAAGGGCGATGTCGTTCAGGCGGTCGTCTCGGAAGTGGATGTTGAGAAAGAGCGTATCTCGCTGTCGATCAAAGCCCTGGGTGGTGACAAGTTCGCCGAAGCCGTTGGCGGCGTGAAGCGTGGCTCGGTTATCACCGTGAACGTTACCGCGATCGAAGATGGCGGCATCGAGGTGGAATACGAAGGCATGAAGTCCTTCATCCGCCGTTCCGACCTGAGCCGTGACCGCGCCGAACAGCGCCCCGAGCGCTTCTCGGTAGGTGACAAGGTTGATGTTCGCGTCACCAACGTCGACAGCAAGACCCGTCGTCTGGGTCTGTCGATCAAGGCACGCGAGATCGCCGAAGAGAAAGAAGCCGTGGAGCAGTACGGTTCGTCGGACTCGGGCGCGTCGCTGGGCGATATCCTGGGTGCAGCGCTAAAGTCGGGCGACTAAGCCCGCAACGCCTGACGGTTATCAAATTGCGGCCCCGTGCATCTGTGCGGGGCCGTTTTTGTTGCGAATCAACGCGTTCCGTTTCTGCATGTGCAAAGGCCCCACTATCGGGAAACAGGTGTTAATTCGCTGATGGATGGCGAAAATTTGTGTTTTCGGGCCTCAAATTGAAGCGTCCGCGCAAAGACTCTGCGTTCCCCCGCCACAGGTTTTTCCCTATACTCCCAACCAAATAGAACAAAACAACCCGTGACCTGGGAGGGTATTCCGAATGATCCGTTCCGAACTGATTCAAAAAATCGCCGATGCAAACCCGCATCTTTATCAGCGTGATGTCGAGCGGATCGTGAATACTATCTTTGAAGAAGTGACTGACGCCATGGCCCGCGGCGACCGGGTTGAACTGCGCGGGTTCGGCGCGTTTTCGGTGAAAAAACGGGACGCGCGGATTGGTCGCAATCCCAGAACCGGCGAAACCGTGCAAGTGGAAGAAAAGCACGTGCCCTTCTTCAAGACCGGCAAGCTGCTTCGCGATCGATTGAACGGAAAAGCCTGAACATATGATGCGTTACATTCGCTATGCCTTTTTGGCCGCACTTGGGATCGTTTTGATTTCTGTGTCGCTGGCCAACCGGGCACCTGTCACCCTGAAACTCATCCCCGATGATCTGGCTGATCTGTTGGGTTTCAACTTTACGCTGTCGTTGCCGCTGTTTCTTGTGGTTCTGGGCGGCGTTGTTGCCGGGCTGGTGATCGGATTCATCTGGGAATGGCTGCGCGAGCACAAACACCGCCGTCAAGCCGATGTGAAGCACCGCGAAGTGCGCAAGCTTGAGCGTGAGGTCTCCAAGCTCAAGAAGCAGAAGAACGAAGGCAAGGACGAAGTTCTGGCCCTGTTAGAAGAGACCAGTTAAGGGTCATTCATGCCCGACCAAGTCAGCGTGAAAATCTGCGGTCTGACCGCGCCCGAACATGTGCGCGCCGCCGTTACGGCTGGTGCGCGCTATGTCGGCTTCGTGTTCTTCGAAAAATCGCCACGTCACCTGATGTCAGAAAAAGCGGCGAAGCTTGCCGCCGAAGTACCTGCTGGTGTGGCCAAGGTGGCATTGGTGGTAAATGCCTCGGATGAGGAACTGGACCGGATCACCGGCGCTGTGCCGCTCGACATGTTGCAGCTGCATGGCAAGGAAAGCCCCGACCGGGTGACCGAGATCAAAGGCAGGTATGGCCTGCCGGTCATGAAGGCGATCGGCATCGGGGACGAGACGGATTTGTCGCAAATTGATCTGTACTCGGATGTAGTCGACCAACTGCTTATAGACGCCAGGCCGCCGAAGAATGCGGTGTTGCCCGGCGGCAATGGACTGGCATTTGATTGGCGGCTGTTGGCGGGGCGTAAATATTGGCGGCGCCCCTGGATGCTGGCGGGTGGTCTGTCGCCCGAAAATGTGGGCGAGGCGGTGCGGATGACAGGTGCGCGTCAGGTCGATGTGTCCTCCGGGGTGGAATCTGCCCCAGGCGTCAAGGATGCGGGCCTGATTCAATCCTTTATCAAGGCAGCCCACCGTTAATACCTGCGCAAATGTCGTGACATCGGGTGTCGCTGTTTGACAACCTGATTGGCTTCATCGCCTGACAAACCCGGTTTTGGATAGCAATTCGAATTGCCTTGGCTTGCTCTCATCGCGCTGGCGCTCTAGGACAGGTAAAACCCAACAGAGGGCGCGACACATGGCAAACGATCTTTTCAATTCCTTCATGTCCGGTCCGGATGAAAACGGCCGCTTTGGTATCTTTGGCGGTCGCTTTGTCAGCGAAACCCTGATGCCGCTGATCCTGTCGCTGGAAGAGGAATATGAAAAGGCCAAGGTCGACCCCGGTTTCTGGGCCGAGATGGATGATCTCTGGGCCAACTACGTGGGCCGTCCGTCACCGCTCTATTTCGCCGAGCGACTGACCGAAGAACTTGGCGGCGCAAAGATCTATATGAAACGCGACGAATTGAACCACACCGGTGCGCACAAGATCAACAACGTGCTGGGTCAGATCATTCTGGCGCGCCGCATGGGCAAGACCCGGATCATCGCGGAAACCGGCGCGGGGCAGCACGGCGTGGCCACTGCCACGGTCTGCGCCAAGTTTGGACTGAAATGCATCGTCTATATGGGTGCGCATGATGTGCGCCGTCAGGCACCAAACGTGTTCCGCATGCGCCTGCTTGGGGCCGAAGTGATTCCGGTGACATCAGGCCGCGGCACTCTGAAAGACGCGATGAACGACGCCCTGCGCGATTGGGTGACAAACGTGCGCGATACGTTTTATTGCATCGGCACCGTGGCCGGACCACACCCCTATCCGGCGATGGTCCGCGACTTCCAGTCGATCATCGGAAAGGAAGCCAAGGAGCAGATGATGAAGGCCGAGGGCCGTCTGCCCGACACAATCATTGCCGCCATCGGTGGTGGTTCGAACGCGATGGGCCTGTTCTATCCGTTCCTCGACGACAAATCGGTCAGCATCATCGGGGTCGAGGCGGGCGGCAAAGGTGTCGACGAAAAGATGGAGCATTGCGCCTCGCTAACCGGCGGCCGTCCGGGCGTATTACACGGCAACAGAACCTATCTGCTGCAGGATGACGACGGCCAGATCCTCGAAGGTTATTCGATTTCTGCCGGTCTCGACTATCCCGGCATCGGGCCGGAGCATTCCTGGCTGCATGAGGTCGGCCGCGCCCAATATGTCTCGATCACCGACAAGGAGGCGCTTGACGCGTTCCAGCTGTGCTGTGCCACCGAAGGCATCATTCCCGCGCTGGAACCCAGCCACGCCTTGGGCCACGTGATCAAGATCGCGCCTGATCTGCCCAAGGATCACATCATCTGCATGAACATGTGTGGCCGGGGCGACAAGGATATCTTTACTGTCGCCAAATACCTGGGCTTCGATATGTCCGACACCGAAGGCCGCGACGCGGATTGATCGGTCAAACCACGCGTAATACGCGACAAATGGAACTTCGGAACCGAGGTTCCGTTTGTTTTGTCCGGGCCGTTGCTGCCTTGCGAACCCGTGATGACTACACCGGTGCCCGTTGCGCGATCAGTATCGACAGGGGCACAATGTCCAGTGCCCGTTTGTGCGTGGCTTCCAGATTGACTCTGGGGGCACAGCCCTCGTCATAGGCTTGCAGGAACCGCGCGGCGCACAAACACCAGCTGTCGCCCGCTTTCAGCCCCGGAAAGTGGAACTCTGGCCGGGGCGTGCTCAGATCGTTGCCTACGTATTTGGAATAGGCCAGAAACTCGACCGTCATCACTGCACACACGGTATGGCTGCCATGGTCTTCGGTGCAGGTATTGCAGACACCATCCCTGAAAAAACCCGTCAGGGGATCATCCGAACACGGGGCCAGTTCGCCATCGAGAACGTTGATGCTTTCGCTTTTGATCATACGCCCAGTCTACAGGCTTTCAGCGATCTTGCGGAACATTTCGATATTTTCTTCGTTCACACCTTTGTCACGAAACTTGCGATCAGCTCCGGTAGTGACGATCACGACATCCCGCGCCTGATCGATATACAGGTATTGCCCGTAAACCCCACGTCCCAGAAACTCGCCTTCGTGTGCGCCGACGGGAATCCACCATTGATACCCATAGCCGATTTTTCCCGGTTCAGTGGGTGCGGTCGGAACTGTGGAGGCCTTGATCCATTCGGCGGGAACGATCTGCTGTCCGTTGTATTGCCCGTCTTGAAGGATCATCTGCCCGAATCGGGCAAAATCGCGAGTGGTAAAATTCAATCCGCCCAACACAAAGGCGGTGCCGGAACCATCGGTGATGTAATAGCCGTCATGTTCCAGCCCAAGCGGCGCGATGATCCTTTCAGCCATCAATTCGCCAATGCTGCGACCCGTTGCGCCCCGGATTACCATGCCGATGACATGGGTATCGATGGACACGTATTGCCAGGTCTCGCCCGGCTCTGCGAAGCGTTCCGTGAAGCTTGCCGTGAAATCGTCCAAAGTGCCGCCCAACGCCACCACGCGCCCCATCCGGTTGATGTCCGAGCTTTTGTCCAGATAGTCCTCATCAAACGTGACGCCGCTTGCCATATTCAGAACGTTGCGGATCGTGGTGCCGTCATAGGCGGTGTCGACCAGATCGGGCACGTATTTGGTAACCGGATCGTCGATCGAGGCAATGGCGCCTTCCTCCAGCAGAATGCCGAACAAGGCAGAGAGATAGCTTTTTGCAATTGACCAGGAAATTCGCCGGTCCTCGGCGCTGGTACCCAGATAATACTCTTCGAACCGCACCTTGCCGCCCTGCAGCACCAGCAGCGACGTCACCGCCCGTTCATCAATCCAATTCTCCGCGCCTTGCGGCAGTTCATATTCATCGCCATGAGGCAGCTCGACAGTCGGTCCGTCGCCGCGCGGCAAAGGCGCCGTCAGAAACGCCGCATCCATATGAGAGAAATTGTCAACGATTTTTTCCTCGGAGAACAGTGAATTCACCGCCATCAGCCGCAGAATTTCTTCCCGCTTCCAAAATCCCACGACTGTAGCCGCCAGAACGAGCGCCAGCAAAACGCGGCCTAGCCATTTTCCGATATTGCGCATCTCGAATTCTCCCTCAAGTGACCATTGCATCGCCATCTTGCGCGTGAGGCAATCGCAACGTTGCGGAAGGCAGGGAACTTACCTGAACTTGTTCAGCAGCCTTTGCATCGGTGACAAAGCTTCGTCCTGCTTTTCGTCCTGCGATTCGACTTGCTGCCGTGGATCGGTCTTTGGTTTGGGTGTCGTCGACGAGCGTGGCGGTGCAGAGCGCAGAGACACCGCATTCATGAACTTGCCGCCATCTTCTTCGGCCAGATGGTGCGCCCCGTCCGATACCCCACGCAGGACGTTCTCCAACCAGTCCTGATCGGCCTTGGCAAAATCGTGCAGGACATAGCCCGACACCAGTTCCTTGCGCCCCGGATGACCGATGCCCAGACGGACGCGGTCATAGGCCGCTCCTATATGGTCATGGATCGAGCGTAGGCCATTGTGCCCTGCATGCCCGCCGCCTGCCTTGACCCGCACCTTGCCGGGAGCCAGATCCAGCTCGTCATGCAGCACGGTCACATCTGTCGAGTCCAGCTTGTAGAAACGCATGGCCTCGCCCACCGACTGGCCCGAACGGTTCATGTAAGTTTCCGGCTTGAGCAGAATGACCTTTTCGTTGCCCAGCCGCCCCTCGGCAATCTGGCCCTGAAACTTTGACTTCCACGGCCCGAAAGCATGATCCTCGGCAATGCGATCCACCGCCATGAAACCGATATTGTGCCGGTTCCGGGCGTATTTCTGTCCCGGATTTCCCAATCCGACAAAAAGTTTCATTCCGGCACCCCACATGATTGTCGTGTTTGCCGGTCTAGATGCCCCGAAATACGTCGAGAATCCAGATCGAAAGCAGGCCAAAAGAAAACGGGGCTCCAAAGGAGCCCCGTTTCACATTCCGGATCAGTGAGTTCCGGGTTTATTCTTCGTCTTCGCCGATGACTTCAACTTTATCAGCTGCGACCTCTTCACCGTCTTCTTCGTCATCGCTCGTCGACAGACCTGTCGGGGCCGAGATGTTGGCAATCACGAAGTCACGGCTGATGGTCGGCTTGGTGCCTTCGGGCAGATCAACCGACGAAATGGTGACCACGTCGTTGATGTTCAGTCCGGACAGATCGACGGTGATCTTTTCCGGAATGTCACCGGCGGTGCACACCAGCTCCACCTCGGGGCGAACAACGGTTAGCACGCCGCCCTTCTTGATGCCGGGTGCAGCACCTTCGTTGATGAATTCGACCGGGATGAACAGGTTGATCTTGGTGGTCCGGCGCAGACGCATCAGGTCGAGGTGCGTGGGCAGGTCCTTGACAACATCGCGCTGAACGTCGCGGCAGATCACTCGCACGTCGTCGTGGCCATCGACCTTCAGGTTGAACAGGGTCGATTTGAAGCGGCCTGCTTTCAGCATCTTCAGCAGCTTGTTGAACGGGATGTTGATCGGCAGAGGCTCTTTGTCGCCACCGAATACAATGCCCGGAACCATGCCGTCGCGGCGTGCCTGACGAGCGGCGCCCTTGCCTGTCCCCGTCCGTTCCAGAGCTTCGAGATCAGGAATCTCACCAGCCATGTTTAATCTCCAATGTTAGGGCAGGGTGCCTCCAAGGCTGTCACCCCGCATGAAGCGCTGCCCATACAGCGGATTTGCGGATTTGAAAAGGGCGATTCGGGCCGAAAGCGCCAATTGGCGGCCATTTCTCCGCCGCGATCACTCCAGGGGGCGTAAATATCCCCCGGCTTCGCGCAGTCGATCAAAAAGCGCGAAATCTCGGGCGTGTACCTTGCGCAAGCTTTGTTCGGCCTCGTCCGACAATGGCGTTGGAACAAAGGGCGAGACGTTGCGGACGGGAAATTCGATGTCTTCGTGAAACCGGTCAGAGAAAAATGTCTGAATCCGTTCGTGTTCGTCATAGTCGAACAGGTGGTGGACCGGGACGCTCTCATCTTTGAGCATCAGATAGTGGGATTGGTTGCGGATCGCGGCAAAAACGGGTTGCGGGTCTTGCGTCGTTCCAATGGCAAAGGATTCGAAGCTGATGTTCTTAAGAGTCCTTGGGTTTTCAGGGTCCGTCAACCGTGACCTATAGCGATACCAGCTTCGGATGTACTCGATTGGATCGCGCATCAAGGCCACGATTTCGGGTCGGGCACCGCTGAACTGGCGCAAAAACGGCGCGACGCTGTTTTGATATTGCGCGGCTGTCGTGTGTTTTCGCATATTTGCAAAGACAATATCGGCATGAGTTCTCAGCGCCGCCTCTATGGCGGTCGTACCGGTTTTCGGCACTGCGAGAAACACGAGGTTCTGTTTCAGATAGACTTGCAGGACGGGTTGCCTTGTATTTTTTGCGAATATCCTGTGGTTTATCCGGATTGTCAAAACAGGGGCAGGATCGCCAATCCGTCACGCCTGCCAGCGCCCACCGAAGTCCTCGGGTATCAGCAGGTTGTGGCGCCCAAGCGCCGCTACTGATTTTTCACCGCACAGCGCCATGGTCGTGTCCAGCTCCTTCCGGATCACTTCCAGCGCGGTGCTCACCCCTTTTTGGCCCATGGCGCCCAGACCATAGACGAAAGCCCGCCCGATATAGGTACCCCTGGCCCCCAAAGCCAAAGCCTTGAGCACGTCCTGACCCGAACGGATACCACTGTCCAGATGCACTTCGATATCGCTTCCGACTGCATCCATGATTTCCGGTAGAACGCGAATCGAACTCAATGCGCCATCCAACTGGCGTCCGCCATGGTTTGATACAACTATGGCATCGGCCCCGATCTTTGCGGCCATTTTGGCATCCTCGGCATCCAAGATACCCTTAAGGATCACCTTGCCGCCCCATTGCTCCATCAGCTTCTCGACCTTGCCCCAGTCGAGGCTTGGGTCGAATTGTTCCGCAGTCCACGCACCCAGTGACGAGGTGTCGGATATGCCGTGCACATGGCCCACGATGTTGCCAAACTCGCGCCGCTTGGCGCCCAGCATCTCGATACCCCATGCCCATTTCGTCATCAGGTTCGCGATGGTTTTCGCGGTCAGTTTCGGCGGAGCTGACAGGCCGTTCTTCAGATCCTTGTGCCGCTGACCGAGAATTTGCAGATCCAGCGTGATTACCAGCGCCGAGCATTTGGCATCCTTGGCCCGCTGGATCAGACGGCGGACATAGTCCTCGTCCTTCATCGTATAAAGCTGAAACCAGAAGGGCTTGGAGGTGTATTCGGCCACGTCCTCGATCGAGTTGATCGACATGGTGGACAGGGTGAATGGTACACCGAATTCTTCCGCTGCCTTTGCCGCCTTCATCTCGCCGTCCGCATGCTGCATCCCGGTTAACCCGACCGGAGCCAGTGCAACCGGCATCGTAACGTCCTGCCCGATCATCTGTGACGCAATGGATCGGCCCGACATGTCAACCGCCACGCGCTGGCGCAGCCGGATCTGCTCGAAATCCGAGGAGTTCTCTCGGAACGTCTGCTCTGTCCAGCTGCCACTTTCGGCATAGTCATAAAACATCCGTGGCACACGGCGCTCATAGATACGTCTAAGGTCGTCGATATTGGTGATGACGGGCATCCGTCCAAACTCCCGGTGAGGTGGTAAAAAGTTTTTACCAATTTATCTCTCCGCGCGCAATACACCCATGTGCGCAGGAATGACGCAGCATAAACGGCACGAAAAAACAGACACCCGGCAAGGTGTCCGTACATGATTTATCAGCCAGAAAAATGCCGTGTCAGACCGAGTGCGCCCCGTCTGCCAGAGATTTGACGAACGCCAGTACGTCAGCAACTGGCTTTCCCGCCCCGATCTGGCCGACGATGGCAGAGCCCACAACTGCGCCATCCGCAATAGATGCGATTGCACGCGATTTTTCCGGCGTATTGATGCCAAAGCCGACGATAACCGGCAGGTCGGTCGCCGACTTGATCCGTGCCACTTCGGGGCCAACATCGCCAGCCTCTGCCTCGGCGGCACCGGTGATGCCTGTAATCGAAACGTAATAGACGAAACCGGAGGTGTTCTGCAGCACACGCGGCAGGCGCTTGTCGTCCGTGGTGGGGGTCGCAAGCCGAATGAAATTCAGACCGGCTTTTTGCGCGGGAATGCACAGCTCGTCATCTTCCTCGGGCGGAAGGTCCACGACGATCAGGCCGTCGATCCCGGCAGCCCTGGCTTTTTCCAGAAAGGCATCGACGCCGCAACTGTAGATCGGATTGTAATAACCCATGAGCACGATCGGCGTCGTATCGTCGGTTTCGCGAAAACTGCGCGCCAGCTCCAGCGTCTTGTCCAGCGTCATGCCGCCGTCCAGCGCCCGCTGACCAGCTGCCTGAATGGTCGGTCCGTCCGCCATTGGATCGGTAAAGGGAAGTCCCAGTTCGATCACATCGACGCCCGCACCCGGCAGCCCCTTGACCACCTGCAGCGAGGTTTCATAGTCGGGATCACCCGCCATGATATAGGCGACAAAGGCTTTCTTGCCCTCGGCTTTCAGGGCAGCGAATTTGGCGTCGATACGGGTCATCGGAAGTCCTTGCACTCGGGTTTCGACCTGATGTGCAGAAACTTGGCGGGAAAATCAATCCCGCCTCGTCCCAGGACGCCTAGAAAGATTTGTGAAACCGGATCAGGGCCGAGTTCACACCGGGATTGAAGTCGTTGGTACTGGCATTCGATTTGTGTGTGATGGCCAACGACAACCGATTGCCACTGTCAAAGCGGTAACCGACCGCAAACAGACTACGGATCTGGAATTCACCGCCCAGATCATTCAACTCGTCGGATTCCGAGAAGAATCCGGGCATCACGCTGCCTTCCAGAAACCAGTTGCTGTCGAAATCATAGATACCGTAAAGACCCACGCCGACATGAACATCGCCGTTTTCGTGAACCGACAACGCACCGCCCCAGCCCGCACCGAAATGCGTGGCTTGGTGAAAGGGTTTATGCTGATATTCTAAAGAGATTACACCCTGATCCAGGGATCGGCTGTCGGAAAAATCTGCATAACCGGCGCCAAATATCACAGATTGGGCCTGTGCCGCGCCAGCGCCGACGACCAGGAAGATTGAGACAACAAGAGATTTCATCCGCGTGTTCCGCTACTTATTACCTGTTTCAAGGTTAACTGATCATTACACCCTGTCAATTTCAATGTTCAAGGATGCACAATGCTTTCGCAACGTGTTGACCTGTCAAAACCCACACGCAATTTCTATCTGTGAATGTCAGCTTGCGCATTGTCCGGGACCCGCCTAAAAGCGCCCGTCGAATGGCATCAGGAGGCCGGTATGGGCTTTAAAATGGGAATCGTGGGGCTGCCTAACGTGGGCAAGTCGACCCTGTTCAACGCGCTGACGAAAACGGCTGCGGCGCAGGCGGCGAATTTCCCGTTCTGCACCATCGAACCCAATGTGGGCGATGTGGCGGTGCCGGATGACCGCCTGGACAATCTGGCGGCCATTGCCAAGTCGCGTCAGATCATCCCGACCCGGATGACCTTTGTCGACATTGCCGGTCTGGTGAAAGGCGCGTCGAAGGGCGAAGGGTTGGGCAACCAGTTTCTGGCCAACATTCGTGAAACCGACGCCATTGCCCATGTGCTGCGCTGCTTCGAAGATGGCGACGTGACCCATGTGGATGGCCGGGTCGACCCTGTGGCCGATGCCGAGACCATCGAAACCGAACTGATGCTGGCCGATCTCGAAAGCATCGAAAAACGACGTGCCAACCTGGTGCGCAAGCTCAAGGGCAACGACAAGGAAGCCCAGCAGCAGGATCGCCTGTTGGCAGCCGCGCAAGCGATGCTTGAAGACGGCAAGCCCGCCCGCATGGTCGAGGTCAGCGACGAAGACGCCAAGGCGTGGAAAACGCTGCAATTGCTGACCACCAAGCCGGTGCTTTATGTCTGCAACGTGTCCGAGGAAGAGGCCGCCGAAGGCAACGACTATTCACGAGCTGTGGCTGAAATGGCCGCGGCGCAAGGCAATGCGCATGTGATCATCTCGGCCAAGATCGAAGAAGAGATCAGCCTGCTGGAACCGGACGAGGCGGAAATGTTCCTGTCTGAGATGGGCCTGTCCGAGCCGGGTCTCGACCGCCTGATCCGCGCCGGATATGACCTGCTCAAGCTGGAAACCTATTTCACCGTCGGCCCGAAAGAGGCCCGCGCATGGACCATCCGAAAAGGTACCGCAGCGCCGCAGGCTGCCGGGGTCATTCATGGCGATTTCGAAAAAGGGTTCATCCGCGCCGAGACCATCGCTTTTGACGACTATATCGCCTGCAACGGCGAAACTGGCGCCAAGGATGCGGGCAAAATGCGGGCCGAGGGCAAGGGGTACATCGTCAAGGATGGCGATGTAATGCATTTCCTGTTCAATACCTAGACAAGAAACTGACGGACACTACCGCCACAATTCGCCTCGGCGCGGCGGGTTGCGGGTAGTTCTTGGCACTGACGCAAACTGTTTGACGACAGCGATTGGAACCAAACCAATGCGCTCCGGGCAGATTTGTGCTAGATAGCCAAATGTGACTTTGGATCAGATTATGAGGTCGGCAGTGACCATCAGGCGAGTAAAGCCGCGCTATTTTTTCATAGCGTTGGTGCCGGTGTGCATCTTTTTGATCAACAAGCTGATCACTGGTCAGTTGATGGCCACCGATTTGAACGTGCCGTCAAATATCCTGCAGGATGACCGCCCCTGGCTGGAGGGAGTAGGGCGATTCAGATTCCTCGCCACTTCTTGGTTCTTCGCATCCCTCGCAGTGCTTGCCGTGTCAATACTGGTCCGCACTCTGGCGCGCCCGACAGCGAGAGAGACAAGGATTTTGGCCGCAGGAACGGTTTTCGTCATATTCTTGTTGGCCATCATTCCACCCATTCAGCAAAACATGTCGCCTGACACGCCACGGGCCTACTACCGCCTTGGCGCCGCGTTTTTCGAAACGGCCCTGTCGCGAGGCACGCTGCCAGCGTGTCTGGAACCGGATGACAAATGGTTGCTCGGGCGGTGTGGCGAAGTACCGGTCATTTCCTTGTTCAATCGCGTGTTGGACATAATAACCGCACTTGCCGGTCTTGCGGTGGGTGCTCTGATCGTTGGAATGATCCTGTGCCTCGACACCTGCGAGGCCGACGACCTGGAACAGGAGGCTGCGCGGCTGGCCAAAAACATGCTTCAGATGCGGCATCAGCTGTACCTGTCCAGTTTGGTAC
>NZ_JBXWSF010000024.1:0-47074 GCF_059613285.1 Ruegeria sp. BHSB058
CCCATCATCGCCTCAGTTTGTCGCCTCGCTTCGCAGCCAATCCAGAACTCAATCCGTCCCAGCCGCTCCATCCAGCCCCCCAACAGCACCTCAGCGCCGCCGGTGAGGGGCTATTTACGTACTCCCATCGAACCTTGCAACCCCTCTTTTCAAAAAAAACACAAAACATCGCAACCTCAGTTAAAATCATTATTTTTCAATCAGGTAAAAGAACTTCAGAAACCTGACGCCGGCAATAAAGCGCGAAACTTGATGAAAAAAGGAAAGCCAGCGCCGACTCGGCCACGCAAAGGCGGAATACGGTGCCTCGCGCATATCGGCTTTTTGCGTTGCCGCAGCACGCTCACCGGTGCTGATTGTCAATATACCTGTAGCGAGCATGGCAATTCAAAAGGCATGAATCCGCAGATCAAAGCCGTTCAACAACATCGAGGATATTCTCTCTGGCGCCCGACCCATTCGTTCTTTCGTTAATCGGGCCTGGCTCAAATTCACCCGCGCCCACGCTTGCAGCCTCAAGGGCATGCAGCGCCACACGACCCAAATATCAGCTAGCGTCGCGAATATGCGGGAGACCAACATGAAACCGCTTGTCTCTGTTACGGGCCAGTACTATAGAGAGGCCCGGCGCGATCGCATCCGACTTGGAACAAGAAACTGCACATGATCAACGCCCGACTCGCCAAGGACAGATTTTGTCCGAGAGACAGGGCCACTGCTCAGCAGCCAGTGAAGATGGGAAGGCCGTACAAAAGGTTGCCGCTGTAGCTCAGCTGGTAGAGCACGTCATTCGTAATGATGGGGTCGGGGGTTCGAGTCCCTTCAGCGGCACCAGTTATTCCCTGAAAACAATAACTTAGAAAATGCGTGACGCTCATAGAGCGAAAGTTCCAATGTATCTACAATGAGGTGTGGCGCAGGTTCTAGGGCAACGGGGTGCACGTCTCCGTCTACCCCTTGCGCCAAGCCGCTCTTCGCCGGTCCCGAGGCGGTGCTGGCCTGTCTGTGCCGATACACCCATCGGGTGGCGATCTCAATTCAGCGCTTGGTCTGCGCCGGCGATGATACCGTGGCCTTCCGCTGGAAAGGCTACCGGATCAAATCGGGTGATTGCATGAAGGTCATGCGGCTCGACACGGGCGAGTTCATCCACCGGTTCCACATGCAGCCCTGCCCGATCGGTACCACCGCATCCGCCGCTACGGCCTGCTGGCAAGCGCCGCCCGCAAGGCCAACATCGCGAAGATCCGCACGTTGCTGGGCGAGGAAGCGACCGCGCAGGAAACAGGCCGCATGATGAAACGCCCGGCGATCCCATCCACCGCTCACCGGTTGCTTCGGTCAACTCGGCCGACCCCCCTTGTCCGCGGTGATGAGGAATGCCGCGCAGAAGGCGCCATCCCGCCTCTATCGCGCATAAATTCAGACCAGACCCACAGGCGGAACTCGCAGTCGGCTGCCTCAAGATCCAACACCATCGCCGCCTTCGCATTCACAGCCCCAGCCGACAGCACTCTTTCCCCATTGGCAGAACCAAGACACTGCGGCTTCCTCCCTGAGAGGTTTGTCAACGCGAGCCGCGGTCAGTTCCAGCCAATCCCGCACGCAAGGGCCCGCGTCGAAAATCCTTCATTTTCCAGACGTTTTTTTCATGCGCAGCTCTTTTTTGTCAGATGACCTGAAGGTCAAAGTCATCTGGCTTTCTCCTGCCTTACGGGATCAATCGTAGGACCAGATCCCCTGCCCCAGCGCTTCGATGGCGACAGTGATCCGTTCGAAACTGTCACGGGCGCGCCCGACGGAGGTTCGCGCCCGCAGATATCCGTGAACCAGCCCGGCTTCGTTGATCCACTGAACCAAACCGTCCGTTTCCTCGATCCGGTCCCGATAGGCTTTTCCATCGTCGCGGAGCGGGTCGCAATCGGCGGTGAAGATCACCGTGGACGGCAGGCCGGAATAGTCCTGATCCTGCAACGGTTCATAGGTCGGATCACCGGACGGTTCCGCGTCTTCGTGGCGGATTCTTTTGTAGAAAAGCACGTCGTCGCGCGTCAGCATCGGTGCTTGCGCATGTTCGATGTAGGAGCCGCTTTCAACATCTCCGCCCAAAAGCGGATAGATCAGGACCTGCCCCAGGATGCTGTCCAGACGCCCGCGCGCATAGTGGGCGACACAAGCCGCCAGAGTGCCCCCGGCGCTGTCACCGGCCAATATCAGCGGCTCTGCGAATTCGGAGGCGGCCCATTTCACCGCGGTCCAGCTGTCCTGAAACTGGGCCGGGTGGCGGTGTTCCGGGCACAGGCGATAGTCCACGGCGACCACCCGGTAACCGGTCTGGGCGCAGATATCGGCGCAGGTATCGTCGTGGCTGTCCAGCCCGCCCAAAACGAACCCGCCGCCATGGAAATAGACAACTGTCCTCGTCGGATCGCCTGCCGAATAGACGCGAACCGGAACGCCATTTGCCTCCCGGTCCTCGGATTCGACGCCATAGGGGCGTTCCTGCCGGAACTGGCGGCACATCTCGTCATAGACGCGCCGCTGTTCGGCAATCGACAGAGTTGCCGCGTCTTCCGGGTAACTCTCGGCCGTTCGAGCGATGAAGGCCCAGGTTTCTTCGTCGATCAGACGCTCATAGTCCATTGCCCCTCCGCTCAGGCTGCCCATTCCCAAGGCCGGGTAAAGGTACCCAGAACCCTGTTGACATCGTCCTCGGAGGAGCCGTTCGCGTCAAGCAGCGCGACAAGGCCGCGTTTCTTGTCGTCATCGACGGAGACGACGCGTGCGGCTACACCGGCCTTTTCGAGAGCACCGTTGTAGACGCGGGTGATCGCCTGTTTGCGCAGTTCCGGCTTGAACACCTTGCCCACGGCGGTCTTGGGCAATTCAGGCAGGATGGTCATGTGCTTGGGATGCGCCGCGCGTTCGTGGACGTGGATCTTGCAGTATTCCAGCAATTCCGCTTCGGTCACGGTCTTGCCCTCGACAAGCTCGACAAAGGCGCAGGGCACTTCGCCGGAATGCGCATCGGGCTGTCCGATGGCGCCGGCAAAGGCCACCGCTTCGTGACCCAGCAGCGCCTCTTCGATATCGGCGGGATCGATGTTGTGGCCGCCGCGAATGATCAGATCCTTGGCGCGGCCGGTGATCCACAGGTAGCCGTCCCCGTCGAACCGGCCCAGATCGCCGGTGCGCAGGTATTTGTCGAAGTGATAAAGGTTCTTGTTCTTGTCGACCTCGGTATAGGTATTTCCGGCATAGACACCGGGGTTTGACACACAGATCTCGCCCACCTCGTCCGTAGCGCATTCGCCCGGCCCGTCCGGTCCGTCCCTGAGGATCTTCACATCCGTGTAGGGGAACGGGATACCGATCGAGCCGATTTTCTTTTCACCATCCACCGGGTTGCACGAGACCAGGCATGTTGCCTCGGTCAGGCCATAGCCTTCGACGATGGTCACGCCGGTGGCCTGTTCGAATCGGCGGAAAAGTTCCACCGGCAGCGGCGCCGAGCCGGAGAAAGCGGTTTTCACGCTGGAGATATCGGCATCGACCGGGCGTTGCATCTTGGCCGAGATCGCCGTCGGGACGGTGATGATGAAACTGACCTTCCAGCGTTCGATCAGCTTCCAGAAATTGTCGAACACACCATCGCCGCGATACCCGGCGGGCGTCGGGAATACCACATGTGCACCCGAGGCGACGGCGGCCATGACGATGACGTGGCAGGCAAAAACGTGGAACATCGGCAGCGGGCACATGATGATGTCCTCTTCGGAGAACAAAAGCGTATGACCAAGCCAGCCGTTGTAGATCATGCCCGAATAAGTGTGCTGCGCCACTTTCGGCATGCCGGTTGTGCCGCCGGTATGGAAATAGCAGGCCACCCGATCCTGGGCGCTGTCCGCAAAACCGAGCGTCGTGGGTTGTTTCGCCAGTTCCTTGTTGAAATCCAGATAGTCGGCGTGGGCCAGATGTTCCTTGTCTTCCAGTTTCGGGCGGATGAAAGGCACGATCCAGGATTTCGGCGGCGTCAGGTACCGGTTCAGGTCGATCTCCAGCACCGTATTGACGTGCGGGGCGTGGCGCACCGCCTCGGCCACTTTTTGCGCCACATCCGTTTTCGGAAAGGGTTTCAGCGTGACCACGACCTTGGCATTGGTTTCGCGCAGGATGGCGGCGATCTGTTCGGGTTCCAGCAGCGGATTGATCGGGTTCACGATCCCGGCCACTGCGCCGCCCATCATGGTGATCAGCGTTTCGTTGCAATTTGGCAGGACATAGGCGACCACGTCCTTTTCGCCCACTCCGAGCGTGCGGAACAGGTTGGCGGCCTGATTGACCTTACCCAGCAGATCGAACCAGGTCAGCGTTTCGGCCTTGTCCTTTGCGCCGGACAGAATCTGGAAACTGATCGCCTTGTGATTGGGAAATTTGGCCGCTGTCCGCGACAGCAACTGGTGAAATGTCACCGGCAGATCACGGTCCTGCCACGGCATCTCGTTTTCAATACGTGCCTTGTCTTCCTTCCCAACGAATGCCATGCGGCTCCTCCCCTTATTGTCCCAGCCTGGCGCGGGTTTTCCACCCCAAGATGAGAGCAAATTCCCGCCAGTGCAAGCGAGGGTTAACGGGAGGGATTCGGGATGGATAGAATGACGCTGCGGCGATTGGCAAAGTGCCGGGGCGTCACCTTATTCAGCCGCGACACCATCGGTGAATTGCAGCCGCGCCAGCCGCGCATAGAGGCCGTCCTGCGCCACCAGATCGGCATGGGTGCCCTGCGCCACGATGCGGCCTTCCTCCATCACAACGATGCGGTCCGCCTTTTTCACGGTGGCCAGACGGTGCGCGACGATCAGCGTGGTCCGGCCCGCGCTGAGTTCATCGACCGCACCCTGAACCGCGCGTTCGCTTTCGGCATCAAGGGCTGAGGTCGCCTCGTCCAGCAGCAGCACCGGGGCGTCGCGCAGGATGGCGCGCGCGATGGCGATGCGCTGTTTTTGCCCGCCCGACAGCATCACCCCGCGTTCGCCGACGAAACTGTCATAACCTTCCGGCAGGGCGGCGATGAAATCATGCACTGCTGCTGCGCGTGCGGCATCTTCGACCTCGGTATCGGTTGCCTCGGGGCGGCCAAAGCGGATGTTTTCGCGCGCCGACGTTGCAAATATGACGGGGTCTTGCGGCACCAGGGCGATGTGACGGCGGAAATCCGATCGTGCAAGCGTGCGCAGGTCAACCCCATCCAGCGTCACCGCCCCCTGATCGGGATCATAGAAGCGCTGGATCAACTGGATCACGGTGGTCTTGCCAGCCCCGGATGGGCCGACGAAGGCCACGGTTTCCCCGGGATTGACGGCAAGGGTCATCTCGTCGAGCGCCGCCACCTCGGGTCGTGACGGATAGCGGAAGCTGACATTGTCAAAACCGATGGCGCCTTTGACAGGTTGCGTCAGCGAAACCGGGTTTGCAGGGTCGGTGACGGCATCCTGCGCGTTCAACAGTTCGACAAGGCGTTCCGTCGCGCCGGCGGCGCGTTGCAGCTCGCTCCAGATTTCGGACAGCGCGCCGACCGATCCGGCCATGATCACCGAATAGATCACGAACTGGATCAGCGTGCCTTCGGTCATGATCCCGGCGCGCACGTCGTTCGCACCCATCCAAAGGACGCCGACGATGCCGGTGAAGACCAGAAAGATCACGATGACCGTCAACACGGCTCGGGTATGAATTCGGCGCAGCGACACCGAGTAAGAGGTTTCGGTCAGGTCCGAGAACTGTTTGCGGCTGGCGGTTTCATGCGTGAAGGCCTGTACCGTCTGGACTGCGCCCAGCGCCTCGCCGGCATTGCCCGACGAGGCGGCGATCCAGTCCTGGTTTTCGCGGCTTATGCCGCGCAGGCGGCGGCCCAGAACGAGGATCGGCACCACCACGACCGGGATCAGCAGCAGAACCATCGCCGTCAGCTTGGCCGAGGTCAGCAGCATCAGCACCAGACCGCCCAGGAACATCAGCATGTTGCGCAGGGCGATGGAGACGGAAGACCCCAGAACCGACTGGATCAATGTCGTGTCGGTGGTGATCCGGCTGAGCACCTCGCCCGTCATGATCCGTTCGAAGAATTCGGGGCTCATCCCGATCACCCGGTCGAAAACGGCCTTGCGGATGTCGGCGACGACGCGCTCACCCAGCCGGGTGACAAGCATGTATCTGACCCCGGTGCCCACCGCGAGAATCGCGGCGATTCCCAGCGCGGCCAGAAAATACTGGTCCAGCAATTCGCCGTCTTCGATCCGGAAATGATCGACGACCCGCCGTACGGCCAATGGCAGCGTCAATGTCATGCTTGCGGTGACGACAAGCGCCACGGTCGCACCGAACATCAGCAACTTGTAGGGCTTCATGAACGGCCAGAGCGATGCCAGAACGCCCAGTTTTTTCGAGACGGCCCGCTCTTCGCTGGCGCCGGGTGCCGGGGTTGCTGCCGATTTTGCCGCGCGGTTCCTTGCCATGTCAGGCCCTTGTCGTCTTGTCCGTCATAATCGCATGCTTCATGGCCGCAGCGCCGCATGGGGTCAAGGCAAAGGGGGCGAATCCTCGATGCAAAGACCGTTTTTGCCGCAGCGAACTGGAAAGATGGGCTGAGTTGGAGCGGGTAGACGGAATCGAACCGACATAGCCTGCTTGGAAGGCAGGGGCTTTACCATTAAGCTATACCCGCTCAGCGTCTTGGCTGATTATGTCACCGCCATGGGATCGTCAAGCGGGAAATCCATCGCGCGCGTGCCTTCTTTCGATCCGGTTTGCGCGGCACTCTTAAGATGACAGAACGGGTCTCGTGTGTTCAGATGGGTTTCCAAGGAGCTACGATTTCTCACCAAGTCGATCTGCGGGCAATTCCATGAGCAAGCCGTTACCGCGCAAGACCCCTGAACCGAAACCGGCAAAACGGCGGTGCCACCGATGTCACGGCTCGGGCCGGTCACCCTGTCAGATCTGCAGCGGTTCCGGTCAGGTTTTCAAAAGAAAGGATATTCAGGGCAAATCCCACTACGACCGCTGCACCGGATGTTTTGGACTGAAAATGACACGTTGCGTGACCTGCGGCGGTGAGGGGTTCCTCTGACGGCTGGTCAGGCGTTTCGGCAATGATCACGGTTTTGTGGTATCCTTGCCCATCCGCCGGTCGCGCAGCCAACAGGCCGCGTTTGCAGACTGGCCTTTTGTGGGGGCGCATATCATGACAGATTTTGACTTGGGAACCTATTCACGCAAGATCACCACCTCATCACCCGAAGCACAGCGATTGTTCGATCAGGGGCTGATCTGGCTGTATGGGTACAATCACGAAGCGGCGGCGGAGTGTTTTCAGAAGGCCGCCGATATTGACCCCGGCTGCGGCATCGCCTTTTGGGGCGTCGCTCATGCGATTGGCCCGAACTACAACAAGCCGTGGGAGTTCTTCGAGCCGGACGAGCGTGTTGCAACGCTGAAGCGGGCACATGAGGCGATTGCCGCCGCGATGGCGGCGCGTGACAAGGTTTCCCCGGTCGAGACGGCCTTGATCGAAGCGCTGGCAGACCGGTTTCCGACCGATCCGGAGATCGAGGATTACGGCCCGTGGAACGACGCCTTTTCGGATTCGATGCGTAAGGTTTACGCGGCGCACAACAAGGATCTCGACGTGGCCTGCATCTTTGCCGAGGCGCTGATGAACCGGACCCCCTGGCAGCTTTGGGATCTGGCCAAGGGCGAACCCGCCGAAGGCGCCTCGACCGTCGAGGCGCTGGCGGCGCTGGAAACCGCGTTTGACACCCTGCCCGGTGCCTGGGACCATCCCGGTCTGCTGCACATGTACATTCACCTGATGGAAATGTCGCCCACGCCCGAAAAGGCGCTGCGTCATGGCGACCGGCTGGTCGATCTGGTGCCCGACAGCGGGCATCTGGTGCATATGGCGACCCATATCGACGTGCTGTGCGGTGACTATCAGAACGTGGTCTGGCGCAATCACCGCGCGGCACAAGTGGATCGAAAATACGAAGCGATGGCGGGGGGTGAGAATTTCTATACCGTCTACCGCATCCACAATGTCCATTTCGAAGCTTATGGCGCGATGTTTCTTGGACAGCCGGATAAGGCGTTGGCCGCGTCCGAAGAGTTGATGCGAATGTTGCCGGACAATGTGGTGCGGTTTTTCCCGGACCTGTTCGAATCGTTTTATGGCAAGAAGATTCACGTGATGGTGCGGTTCGGGCAATGGCAGGACATCCTTGACGAACCCTTCCCCGAGGATCGTGAGCTTTACAGTTACACCACCGCCGCCATGCATCAGGCGCGGGCCATTGCGCTGGCCAATCTTGGCCGCGCGGACGAAGCCAAGGCAGAGCGCGAACGCGCGGTAGAGGCACGCAAGGCGGTGCCCGAGGGACGTCTGGTGTTCAACAACACCGCCGAGGACGTGCTGATGATCGGCGAAGCGATGATGGATGGCGAAATCGCGTTCAAGGCCGGGGACCGCGAAGGCGGGCTGGCGCACCTGCGCCGCTCGGTCAAGCTGGACGACAGCCTGGTCTATGACGAGCCGTGGGGCTGGATGCAGCCGACCCGGCATGCGTTGGGCGCGCTGTTGATGGAAGACCAGAAGTTCGAAGAAGCCGAGGCGGTTTACCGTGCCGATCTGGGGCTGGACGACACGCTTGCGCGCGCCTGCCAGCATCCGCGCAACATCTGGAGCCTGCACGGCTTGCACGAATGCCTTGTGCGGCGCGGCGAACTGACCGAGGCCAAGCATATCAAACTGCAGCTTGATCAGGCCGCGGCACGGGCGACCGTGCCGGTGCATGCCTCGTGTTATTGCCGCAGTCGAGCCAAAGCGGCCTAGGAGCCTTCCTGCCTTCCGATATGAAATGACCGAAATGCCGCCCCGTGTTCGGGGCGGTATCTTTTTCGGGCGACTGAAAAAACTGTGGAGCCCGGCAAAGCAATTGTCACTTGCCTGTTACACCCGTTCAACGAGTTGTCATATTCGCTCTCTACATCCTTGGCTCACCGACATATTACGCTAATTGGGAGGCATCCATGAAAGAAGTCGTTTCAAAAAACCTGTCTGCTGACGACTGGGACGAGATAAATTTTTCTCGCCCCGAAAAGAACGACTTTGACCGCGTCGTCGAAAGCGCGATTTCGCGCCGGGGCTTTCTGGGCGGCGTACTGGCCTTTGGGTCTGGTGCCGCGGCCATGGGCGCCGGGCTGTTGAAGCCAACGGCAGCCCATGCGGTTCAAGGGTCGCGTTTTGCCTTTGCTCCGATTGCGGCACAGACCGACGGAACCGTTCACGTGCCCGAGGGATATTCCTGGAAGGTTCTGATGCGCTGGGGCGACCCGCTGTTTTCCGAAGCGGACGGGTATGACATCACCGACGGCGGCCCGCTTGAGAACTCGGACAAGATTTTCGGTGAGAACACCGACGGGATGGAAACCTTTTCGTTTCAGGGGCGGGACCTGATCGCCATCAATCACGAATACCCGAATGAGGATATCAATCTGCCCGCGGCGCAGGATGGCAAGCCGATCAGTGCACAGGATGTTCTGAAGCTGCAGAACATTCAGGGCGTGACCGTGATGGAGATTGCCGAAGGCCCTGACGGTTGGATCGTGGTCAGGGACAGCCCGTTCAACCGCCGTATCCATCACAACACGCCGATGAAGATCGTTGGCCCCGCTGCCGGGCATGACCTGTTGAAGACCAAGGCCGACCCGACCGGAACCAGGTCTCTGGGAACGATGAACAACTGTGGCGCAGGCAAGACGCCGTGGGGCACGTACCTGACCTGTGAAGAAAACTTCAACGGATACTTCGGATCGTCTGACGAGCAGGCCGGGTATGCTCCGCAGGTCGCAAGCGGCTATGAACGCTATGGCATCAAGGCGGAAAGCCGGAACGGCTACGAGCTTTTCGATCCGCGGTTTGACACGTCGAAAACCCCCAACGAGCCGCACCGCGCGGGATGGATTGTCGAGATTGACCCTGCCAATCCCCAAAGCACGCCGGTCAAGCATACCGGCCTTGGCCGGTTCAAGCACGAAAACGCCGAGGTCGTGGTGGCGCCGGACGGTCGCGTCGTCGTCTATATGGGCGATGACGAGCGGGGCGAGTACCTGTATCGTTTTGTCTCCAACGGCACCTACCGGCCTGGCGGAACCACCGAAGGGCTGCTGGATGACGGAACGCTTTTTGTTGCCAGGTTCAACGACGACCAGACCGGCGAATGGCTGGCCCTGACGCCGGATACAACCGGGATGAATGCCGCCGAGATCGCGGTCTTTACCCGAATGGCCGCGTCCATCGTGGGCGGCACCACGATGGACCGTCCTGAGTGGGTGGCGGCGAACCCCGTGGCGGTCGAGGCCTATTGCTGTCTGACCAACAACAAGAATCGGGGCGTCAAACCAAATGCCGGTGGCGATGATACTTCGGCCAATGGCCCCAATCCGCGCGACACCAACCTCTATGGACAGATCGTGCGCTGGCGGCCCGCACAGGACGACCACGCGGCCGATACGTTCGAATGGGATCTGTATGTGATGGCGGGCAACCCGACGGTGCACAGTGATGCCTATGCCGGGTCGCCCAACGTGAACGCCGGCAACCTGTTCAACTCGCCCGACGGCATGGCCTTTGATACGACCGGGCTGGTGTGGATTCAAACCGATGGCGACGACAAAAACGAGGGCGATTTTGCCGGAATGGGCAACAACCAGATGCTGGTGGGTGATCCGGTAACCGGAGAGATCGCGCGGTTCATGACCGGTCCGAATGGATGCGAGGTCACGGGCCTTGCCTGGTCAAGCGACCGGCGAACGATGTTCGTGGGCATCCAGCATCCCGGCGGCAACTGGCCCGATGGCGGCACGCCGCGTTCGTCGGTGGTCGCGATCAAGCGCGACGACAACTCACCTATAGGCTGACCTGACCGTCATCCAAAGGAAACGCCCCCGAAACGCGGTTCCGGGGGCGTTTTGTTTCGGAGTGACTGAAATTATTCGGCGGCCTTCAGTTCCTTGCCTTGCGGAATGACCTCGTAACCGGGCTCTTCGGGTTCATCATCGACCATCTCGGGCGGGAAGCCCGGGGCGCGGATATCGAGGCCCGTTGCTTCTTCGAGGCGCTTGATGATGTTGGGAGACAACTCGCGGGGGCCAAAACGCGCGATCCCGTCGTTGAAGATGTCGATCAGAACCGGGTTGATCTCCAACGGCACGTTGGCGCGATCCGCAACTTCCTGGAACAGGCCGATGTCCTTTTTCACCAGATCCATTGTGAAGGAAATATCGCGCGAACCGTTCAGGATCACCTGGCTTTCGGTTTCATGCACGAACGAGGTGCCGGACGAGATTTTCATCGCCTCATAGGCGGTGTTCAGATCCATGCCCGCAGCCTTGGCAACAACCAATGCTTCGCAACAGGTCACAAGGTTTGCTGTCGCCAGATAATTGGTGAGAACCTTCAGAACCGAAGCCGACCCGAGGTCGCCAGTGTGCAGGATGCGGCGGCCCATCGTGGTGAGGAAGGGCAGGATACGTTCGAACGTCGCGCGGTCGCAGCCCGCGAAAATCGAGATGTTGCCGGTATCCGCCCGATGGCAGCCGCCCGAAACCGGGCAGTCCACCGCGGCGCCGCCGCGCTCGATCACCATGGCGCCGAGCCTTTTGACCTCGGCCTCGTCGGTGGTCGACATCTCCATCCAGATCTTGCCCGGCTTCACTTCGGGCAGCATCTGTTGCATCACCGCGTCCGAGGCCGCAGGCGATGGCAGGCAGGTGATGACGGCGTCACATTCGCGCATCAGCTGTGCCGGACCGTCCGCGCGTTTGGCGCCACGCTCGACGAACATGTCGACCAGATTTTCATTCAGGTCATGCACCGCCAGATCAATTCCGTTCCGCAAGAGCGAGCCTGACAGTTTGTGGCCCACATTACCCAGACCGATGAAACCAACTTTCATGGATTTGTCCTCCCCGGCGGGCGTATGCCCGCGTATACGATTCATGCGGTGACTATGAAGCTTTGAAATCGGCAAGAGAAACGAATAATAATGATCGCAATGGTCAAAAAATTTTGGTGATAAATGGACCGCCTTCCAAATCCGGCCTGGTTGCGAACGTTTGAGGCGGCGGCACGCCATCTGAACTTTACCACGGCGGCGAAAGAACTTGGGCTGACCCAGACGGCAGTGTCGCTGCATATCCGCTCGCTGGAAGAGGATTTGGGCGAAAAACTGTTTCTGCGCGCCGCGCGTCGGATCGAATTGACCGAACTTGGCCAATCCTATGCGCTGACCGTGCGGCGGGCGCTGTCGGATATCGCGCTCAGCACCAACAGCCTGTTTGGTCCGGCCACCCGCCAAAGCCTGACAATACGGGCAGCAATTTCGACCGCCACCTATTGGATCGCGGCGGAATTGCCTGATTTCAGCGCGCAATATCCGGAAATCCCTGTGCGGCTGGTGTCGCATATCTGGAATGACAGCGCCGCCCCTGCAGATGTCGATATCGAGATCCGGTTGGGATATGGCGATTGGCCGGGCGTCATGGCCGAGAAGTTGAGCGAGGAAACCATCGTTCCGGTCTGCCGTGCCGGTGACCCCGTTCCCACCATCCGGCAGATGCACAGCGGGCCGTTGATCCACATTCTCGGCTACGAGGACAACTGGGCGCGCTACCTTGAGGCGCACGGGCTTGACCACGACCCATCGGCAACCCGGCACGCCGTCGATACCACGGTCGCGGCGTTGCAACTGGTGATGGGAGGGGCGGGTTACGCCACCATCCTCGGCCGTTTTGCGCGCAATGCCATATCCCAGGGCGCACCGCTGCAAATTGCCGGGCCACCGATTCCCTTTGGGCAGTCGCATTACCTGATCCGATCCGACGCGGCGACATCGGTTTCCGGTTCAGCACGCCTTTTCGAGGCATGGCTGCGGGACAGGTTGGCTGGCGATGCCGCTGGTTAACGATGGCGGGTCGCTTTTTCACCCTGACGGTTCACAAGCCTGACGCCGCGCTTGACAAGTCCCCTGCCCTTGCCGCATGTCCGCGCTGTTGGTGTCTGCGCGAGCAGATGAAAAGGGAATGCGTCAGCGGTTCACCGTCAAACGCAGCCGCCCCCGCGACCGTGACCGGAGAGGGTGCCCAAATGCCACTGGCCGACAGGCCGGGAAGGCGGGACACCCGACAGGGACAAGCCCTGACATCCGTAAGCCGGGAGACCTGCCAGCGCCCGAAGACCAGACCGGACGGGGTGTTCCGGTGTCGGGCCGTGGCCCGCATGAAACCCCGTTCCCCGAAACCTGAATGGGGGGATGAGAGACGTGACCGAGCCTGCACCAGTCGAACTGCTGGTCTGCACCACCTGCCGCCGGGGTCTGCCCATCGAGGATGACGCCCAGCGCCCGGGCGCGCTGTTGCACAAGGCGCTGACCGAGGTCGAACTGCCCGATGGCGTTCTGCTGAAACCGGTCGAGTGTCTGTCGAACTGCGATCAGGGCTGTTCGATCGTGCTGCGTGGCGGGCCGTCGCGCTGGACCTTCGTCTATGAGAACCTGAGCGAAACAGACGATGTCGCGATCATCGTCGAAGGCGCGACCAAATACCTGGCCACCGAGGACGGGCTGGTAAAGTGGCGCGACCGCCCCGAACATTTCCGCAAGAACTGCGCCGCCCGCATTCCCCCGATTGGAGCCTGAGCCATGAGCACCCTTGAAAAACTTCCCGTCACCGTGATTACCGGCTTTCTGGGCTCGGGCAAGACCACGCTGATCCGCCACCTGATGCAGAACCCACAGGGCAAGCGGTTGGCCGTGGTGGTCAACGAATTCGGCGATGTGGGCGTCGATGGTGAGATCCTGAAAAGTTGCGCCATTCCGGATTGCCCGGCGGAAAACATCATGGAGCTTGCCAATGGCTGTATCTGCTGCACCGTGGCCGACGATTTCATCCCCACCATCGAGGCGCTGATGGCGCTGGAGCCGCGCCCCGATCACATCCTGATCGAAACCTCGGGTCTGGCGCTGCCGAAACCGTTGCTCAAGGCGTTCGACTGGCCCGACATCCGGTCGAAGATCACCGTGGACGGTGTGATTGCGCTGGCCGATGCCGAGGCGGTGGCCGCTGGTCGCTTCGCGCCGAACGTCGAAGCGGTGGACGCCCAGCGCATGGCGGACGAGTCCATCGACCACGAAACGCCGCTGTCAGAGGTGTTCGAAGACCAGATTTCCTGCGCCGATATCATCCTGCTGACCAAGCCCGACCTGGCCGGACCCGACGGCGTTGCGAAGGCCAGGGAAATCATCGCTGCCGAGGCCCCGCGCCCGCTGCCGGTGGTCGAGGTCGCCGAAGGGGCCGTGGACGTGCGCGTTATCCTGGGGCTGGAGGCCGCTGCCGAGGATGACATGGATGCCCGCCCATCGCACCACGACGGGGCGGACGATCATGAACACGATGATTTCGAAAGCGTCGTGATCGAGTTGCCCGAGCAATCCGATCCCGCCGACCTGATGGCCCGGATCGAACGTCTGGCAAACGAATTGAACATCCTGCGCGTCAAAGGGTACGCCGCCGTATCCGACAAACCGATGCGTCTGCTGGTGCAGGCTGTGGGCGCGCGTGTTCGCCACCAATACGACCGGGCTTGGAAACCGGGCGAAGAGCGCCGCTCGCGCCTGGTAGTGATTGCCGAGCATGACGACATCAACGAAGCCGCAATTCGCGGTATTCTCGAAGGTGTGGCCGAGGCCGCCGAATAAGGGACCGAGACGCCAATGCATGTCGTCTTTCGCGAAAGCCACGGTCTGGAAGAGACCGAAACACCGACCGATCTGGGCCAGAGCCCGGGCGATCTGGTGGTGCTGTCCTTTTCCGACAGCGACCTTGGCGCGTTCGCGGCGGGCTGGCATCGCGGCGGCGGAGCCGAGGGGCGGATGCCGTCATTGCGGCTGGCAAATCTGTCGGCGCTTAAGCATCCGCTGTCGGTCGATACCTATGTCGAACAGACGCTGGAGGGGGCCAAGGGCATCCTGATCCGGCTTATAGGCGGCGTGCCGTACTGGTCTTACGGGCTGCAGCAGGTTCATGCGCTGGCGCAATCGAAAGGGCTGGCGCTGGCTGTTCTGCCAGCGGACGGGCGTGAGGATACCCGGCTGGACGACTATTCCACCCTGCCGGTCTCGACCCTGCGCCGCCTTGCGCATCTGTGCGATACCGGCGGCGAGGTGGCGGCCCAGGCCGCGCTGGCACAGATGGCGCTGGCGACGGGATTGTATGCCGGACCGGTGATGGGGTCCAAAGCGCTGCCCGAATGCGGCGCGTGGTGCCCGGACCAGGGGGTAATCGCGGCAGAGACCGCCTTCGAAGATGGCAAGCCCCGCATCCTTGTCACGTTTTACCGCGCCTATCTCAGCGCGGCTGACACGGCGCCGATCGCCGCCGTGATCCGCGCGTTCCGAGCCCGCGGATATGATGCCGTCGGTCTGTTTGCACCGTCGCTGAAAGCGCCCGCATCGGCCAAATGGCTGGCAGAGCAGGTTGCTTCGCTGACACCTGCGGCCCTCGTCAACGCCACCGCCTTTTCCGGCAAGGGCGGCGGAGGCACATCGCCTCTGGATGCCGCGGGGGTACCGGTTTTTCAGGCCATGCTCGCCACCTCGAACCGCAAGGCGTGGGACGAGGCGGAACGGGGTCTGTCGCCTGCGGACCTGGCCATGCACGTGGTGCTGCCCGAAGTGGATGGCCGCATCACCGGCAGCGTGATCTCGTTCAAGGAGCCGGGGCAGCGCGACGCGCATCTGCAATTCGCACGTGCAATGCACGCACCCGAACCCGACCGGATCGGGGCGCTGGTGGATCGGGTGTCGGGTTGGCTTTGCCTGACGTCGAAACCCAAGGCAAAACAAGTGCCGGTGCTGGTGCTATCGACCTATCCCGGCAAGGACTGGCAGATGGCCCACGCGGTGGGACTGGATGCTCTGGCTTCGGCCGAGGCGATGCTGGAGGACCTGCGCGGCGAGGGGTATGACACCGCGCCGGCAGAGCCCATCGCCGATACCCTGCTTGACGCGCGGACAAGCTGGTCTTTGACAGATTACCGCGCGGCCCTGTCCACCTTGCCCGCTTCGCTGCGGCAAGATCTGGAGACCGTGTGGGGCAAGGCCGAAGACGACCCGGCTTTTGCCAACGGCGCCTTTCATTTTACTGCCCTGCGGCGCGGCAAGGCGATTGTCGCCCTGCAACCCGAGCGCGGCACGCCCGAGACGCGCGACGATGAATATCACGATCTCAGCCGGACGCCGCGCCATTCCTATGTTGCCTTCTACCTTTGGCTGCGCCATGCGGCGGGGGCCGATGCGCTCATCCATATCGGCGCGCATGGAACGCTGGAATGGTTGCCAGGAAAGTCGGTCGCGCTGTGCAAGGCCTGCTGGCCCGAGGCGCTGATCGGCGGTTTGCCTGTGATCTATCCCTTCATTGTCAATGACCCCGGCGAAGCGGCACAGGCCAAGCGACGCATCGGCGCCGTCACGCTGGGCCACGTACCCCCGCCGCTGCGCGAAAGCGGCACGCCGGATAGGATGGTGCGGCTGGAGTCGCTGTTGGACGAGTTTTCCAACGCCGACGGGCTGGATCCAAAGCGCCGCGACCGTCTGCAATCGGACATCCGCGACGAGGCACGGGTCATCGGGCTTGAGAACGATCTGGGCCTTGATCGCGCCACCAGTACCGCCGAAGCAATCACCCGGATCGACCGCTTTGTCTGTGACATCAAGGAAAGCCAGTTCGGTGACGGGCTGCACGTCTTTGGCCGGGTGCCCGAGGTGGCAGGCAATTTCGATATCACAGCGTCTGCCCATGCCGAGCGCGCCGCCTTGCTGGCCGCGCTGGCGGGCAAACGCATCGAGGCCGGCCCGTCGGGATCACCCTATCGCGGGCGTTCGGACGTGCTGCCTACCGGGCGCAACCTCTACACTACCGATCCACGCTCGGTGCCCACGCGGGCGGCCTATGCGCAGGGGGTGAAACTGGCCGAAGAACTGGTGCGGCGGCATCTGCAGGAAGAAGGCGATTACCCCAAAGGGTTGATCGTCGATCTGTGGGGGTCGGCCACCATGCGCACCGCCGGCGAAGAGTTTGCCATGGCCTTGCACCTGTTGGGCGTCAAACCGGTCTGGGATCAGGGATCCGAACGGGTATCAGGCATCGAGGTGCTGCCGATCACCGATCTGGACCGCCCGCGACTGGATGTGACCCTGCGTGTTTCGGGGCTGTTTCGCGACGTTTTCCCGACGCTCTCGGCGCTGTTCGGTCAGGCGGTGCGTGCGCTGTGCGCAAGGGACGAGGCGCCGGACTGGAACCCCTATGCCGGTCAGGAACCTGCGGCCCGTGTCTTTGGCCCCGCGCCGGGCAGCTACGGGCTGAACATGACGCATCTGTCCGAGACCTATACGGACGAGGCCCGCGCAGAGGCCGGGCAGGCCTGGCTTGACGCAAGCTCCTTCGCGCTGGAGGGCGAGCATATCGCGCACGATCGGGATGGCATCACGGATCGCGTCGCAAAGGCCGACAGTTTCGTTCACTTGCAGGACCTGACCGAAACCGATCTGCTGCTGGCCAACGACTATGCCACGCACGAGGCCGGGTTCGCGGCGGCCAAGAAGGTCACCGGTGGCAGCGCCCGGCTGTATCATCTGGACAACACCAACCCCGAAACCCCGCGGGCTCGAACCCTGCCCGAGGAAATCAGCCGCGTTGTTCATGCCCGCGCCGCCAATCCCGGCTGGATCGCAGGGATGCAGCGACACGGGTTCCGAGGCGCGGCCGAGATTGCGGCGACATTGGATCACATGGCCTCGTTCGCGCATCTGTCGGGCACCGTCGCGCCGCATCTGTTCGACCTGTATCACGACGCGACACTGGGCGACCCCGAAGTCGATGCCTTTCTGCAGGATGCCAATCCGCAGGCCCACAAGGCGATGCATGACCGGTTCCGGGCGCTTTTCGACGCCGGGTTGTGGAACACCCGGCGCAACTCGATCCGTGCGGATCTGGAGGGGCTGAGATGAGCGCGCCCATCGTCCAGGGATGGTGCCCCGGCGCGCACCGGCCGATGATGTCCGGGGACGGGTTGGTGGTGCGCGTGCGGCCCCGACTTGCGCGTCTTGAGGCCGGGCAGGTTCTGGGCCTGTGCAAGGCGGCGGACCGATATGGCAACGGCACGATCGACCTGACCAATCGTGCCAACCTGCAACTGCGCGGCGTGGCCGAGGCCGATCATTCGGCCTTGCTGGATGACTTGGCGGCGTTGGGCCTGCTGGATGCGGAACCGGGCATTGAGGTTCGGCGCAATATCCTTGTCACCCCGCTCTACCGTGAGAGAGACCTGACGGCACGGTTGACCCGAAAATTGATCGACCGGTTGGCGGACCTGCCCAGATTGCCTGCGAAGTTCGGGTTTGCCGTGGACACCGGCCCGGACCGCCTGCTTTCTGGTGACTCGGCGGATATTCGGTTGGAGACCGGACCAGATGGCCTGATCCTGCGCGCTGATGGTGCCGATACGGGGCGTGTGGTGCCGGAAAGTGAGGCCATCGACAGGCTGATCGAACTGGCCCGCTGGTTCGCGGACAACCACGGCCAGGAGACCCGCCGCATGGCGCGGCTGGTCGCAGCTATCCCTTTGCCACAGAAATGGCAGGGTGCGCGGCCGGGTCCGGTTGGCAAACGGATGCAACCGGGGAATACCCCGCTTGGCCCGGTTTGCGGCGCGGTCTTTGGTCAGCTGCCTGCAGCCGAACTGGCCCGCCTGATCGTGGACAGCAAAGCCCCGGCCCTGCGCGTCACCCCTTGGCGACTGATCCTGCTGGAAGGCGGGGAGGCGATCCGCGCTCCGGACTTTGTCACCCGGGCCGATGACCCGTTACTGACAACCGATGCCTGCCCCGGCGCGCCGTTCTGCCCGCAAGCGCAGGCTGAGACCCGCGCCATAGCCCGCACGCTGGCCCCGCGCGTCACTGGCAGCCTGCACGTTTCGGGCTGCGCAAAGGGCTGTGCCCGGATGAGCGCGGCGGATGTGACACTGGTCGGAAATGACGGAACATTCGATATCGTAAAACATGGCCGCGCGGGAGATGAGCCCTGTCAGCGTGGCCTCAGCCCCGAAACACTGAAGAGCATGGACCTGACCTGATGCCCTATGAATACGAAACCAACGGTGCGGCGATCTATAAGCAATCCTTCGCCACGATCCGGTCCGAGGCCGACCTGGCCCGGTTTGACGCCGACGAGGAACAGGTCGCGGTGCGGATGATCCACGCCGCCGGTATGGTCGGGCTTGAGGAATTTGTACATTTCTCGCCCGGCTTCGTGCAGGCTGCGCGCGCCGCACTGGAAAACGGTGCGCCGATCCTGTGCGACGCGCGCATGGTGTCGGAAGGTGTCACCCGCTTTCGCCTGCCCGCCGAAAACGAGGTGATCTGCACGCTGCACGACGAGCGCGTCCGCCCGCTGGCAGAGGAAATGCAGAACACCCGCTCGGCGGCGGCGCTGGAGCTGTGGCGGCCCGTGCTGGAAGGCGCGCTGGTCGCAATCGGGAACGCGCCCACGGCGCTTTTCCACCTGCTCAACATGCTCGAAGATCCCGACTGCCCCCGCCCTGCCGCCATCATCGGCTGTCCAGTGGGTTTTGTCGGTGCGGTCGAATCCAAAGATGCCCTTTGGGAGGCGCAGCCGGTGCCGTCCTGTATCGTCAAGGGCCGTCTGGGCGGCAGCGCCATCACGGTTGCGGCCATAAACGCCATCGCAAGCAGGGCAGAATGAAAATGGGAACCATATATGGCGTGGGTCTGGGCCCCGGCGACCCGGACCTGATGAGCGTCAAGGCCGACCGCCTGTTGCGCGGGGCACGGCACGTCGCCTATTTCCGCAAGCCGGGCCGTACCGGGCAGGCGCGCAAGATCGTCAACGGCATGATTTCGGGCGATGCGGTGGAATTTCCGATGGAATACCCGGTGACCACCGAAATCCCGGTGACCGATCCACGTTACAACGAGCTTTTGGCGGCGTTCTACGAGGATTGCACCAAGCGGCTGAAGGAGCTGTCTGCTCAGGGCGAGGATGTGGTTGTTCTGTGCGAGGGCGATCCGTTCTTCTATGGCTCTTTCATGCATCTTTACAATCGCTTGCGTGATCAGGCCCCGGTCGAGGTTGTGCCCGCGATCACCGGCATGTCAGGGGCCTGGACCGCAACGGGCGATCCGATCACCTGGGGCGATGATGTGCTGACGGTTCTGGTCGGCACCCTGCCCGAAGAGATGCTGGCCGAGCGCATGGCACAGACCGATGCGCTGGTGGTGATGAAGATCGGGCGCAATATCGACAAGGTGACACGGGCGCTCAAGACCTCCGGGCTCTATGACCGGGCCTGGATCGTGGAATACGCGCAGATGCCGAACCAGACGGTGACCAAGCTGAGCGAGGCCTGCGACAGGATCACGCCATATTTCTCGATCATCATCGTCCACGGTCACGGGCGGCGGCCATGAGCGGCTGGGTCAAGATCGCAGGCCTTGGGCCGGGCAACGAGGCGCTGATCACGCCCGAAGTGACCGAGGCGCTGGCCGAAGCGACCGATGTGGTGGGCTATATCCCTTATGTCGCACGGCTGGCCGAGCGCGCAGGGCTGACGTTACACGCCAGCGACAACCGGGTCGAAATCGACCGTTCGCAACATGCGTTGCAGATGGCGGCGGAAGGCAAGCGGGTGGTGGTGGTGTCCTCGGGCGATCCCGGCGTGTTCGCAATGGCCGCGGCCGTATTCGAGGCGATGGAAAATGGCCCTGTGGAATGGCGCGATCTCGATGTCTCGGTAATGCCCGGCATCACCGCGATGCTAGCGGCCTCGGCCCGCGCCGGTGCGCCCTTGGGCCACGATTTCTGCGCCATCAACCTCAGTGACAACCTCAAGCCGTGGGAATTGATCGAAAAGCGCCTGCGTCTTGCGGCGCAGGCCGATTTTGCCATGGCATTCTACAATCCACGCTCGAAGTCCCGGCCTGAAGGTTTTGCAAAAACGCTGGAAATCCTGCGCAAGGAATGCGAGCCAAAACGCCTGATCCTGTTTGCCCGCGCCGTATCACGCAAAGACGAAGCTCTGCGCATCTCGACCTTGGCCGAGGCGACACCGGAGATGGCGGATATGCAGACAGTTGTCATAGTGGGATCTTCGCGCACGCGGATCATCGAAAGGCAAGGCACGCCAATCGTTTACACGCCGAGGTTCACCCCGGAATGAGCCAACCAGTCCACAACCTGCGCCACATTCGAAAACTCGGTCCGCTGCGGCAGAGCGGGACGATCGATCATCAGCACCGGCAGGCCCAGTTCGCGCGCGGCGTCGAGCTTGGCGCGTGCGCCAGAGCCGCCGGCGTTCTTGGACACAACAAGTTCGGTGCCGTGGCGCCGCATCAGGGCCAGGTCATCCGCAAACGTGAACGGGCCGCGCGAGACCACCACGTCGCAATCGGGCAATGGCAAAGCGCCGGGTTGGTCCACCAGCCGCAGCAGATAGCGATGCTGGGGCTGGGCGGCGAAATCTTCCAGATGCATGCGGCCCACGGCAAGAAAAACCCGTCGAGAGGCGCCCGAAAGAGCGCCAACCGCCGCCGCGATATCGGGAACGTGGCGCCAATGATCGCCGTCTTGAGATTGCCATTCAGGGCGGGTCAACGCCGCCAGGGCGGCACCGGTTTCGGCACAGGCAGCAATTGCGTTGCGGCTCATTTGCGCAGCAAATGGGTGGGTGGCGTCGATCACGTGCGTGATGCCATGATCGTGGATAAAACGAACCAGCCCCTGAGAGCCGCCAAAACCGCCGACGCGTGTTGGCAGGGGTTGCGGACGGGGGGTCTCCACGCGGCCCGCGTAAGAATACGTTGCGGTCAACCCGAGTTCTGCGACGGCTTTGGCCAGCGCATTGGCCTCGGTCGTGCCGCCAAGGATCAGGAGATGGGACATGAGTGACGCTCCGTGGCTGACCGTTCTGGGTTTGGGCGAAGATGGACTGGATGGACTGACACCGGCAACCCGTCAAGTGCTGGATGCGGCGCAGGTCGTCATGGGGCCGCCCCGCCATTTGTCGCTGATCCCGGAATCCGGGGCCGACCGAATTGAATGGCCGGTGCCGTTTTCCGCCGGCCTGCCGCTGCTGCAAGGCTTGCGCGGGCGCCGCGTCGTGGTGCTTGCCTCGGGCGATCCGTTCTGGTTTGGAGCCGGTTCGGTGATCGCCCGACATTTCGATGCCGGTGAATGGACCGCCATTCCAGGCCAGTCGACCTTTTCCCTGGCAGCGGCGCGTCTGGCCTGGCCCCTGGAAGACACCCTGACATTCGGGCTGCATGCCGCGCCCCTGACACGTCTGCGCCCGCATCTGGCGCGGGGGTTGCGGGCGATTGTCCTGTTGCGCAACGGCGCTGCGGTGGCGGAACTGGCGACTTACCTGACCGAAACCGGCTTTGCCGACACCACGCTGCACATCCTCGAAGCGTTGGGTGGCCCGCGCGAGCGCATGCAGAAAGCCACGCTGACCGAAGCCTTGCTTGGCACATTCGCACATCCGATATGTGTCGCGCTGGAGGTGGCGGGCGCGGGTTTGGGCGTGCCCATGGCATCCGGAAAACCAGACGATATTTTCGAGACCGACGGGCAGATCACCAAACGCCCCGTTCGGGCGCTGACGCTGTCGGCGCTGGCGCCACAGCGGGGCGAACACCTGTGGGATATTGGCGGTGGCACAGGCTCGATCAGCATCGAATGGCTGATGTGCGATCAGACGCTGACCGCCACCACGATCGAACCGCGCGCCGACCGGGCCGACCGCATTCGCCGTAACGCCGACGCGCTAGGACAGGACCGCCTGAACGTGGTGCATGGCACCGCGCCGGATGCGTTGAGCGGATTGCCCAGACCGGATGTGGTTTTCATCGGCGGAGGGCTGAGCACCGCGCTTTTGGATTGGCTTGCCGCGAACCTGTCCAGGGGCACTCGGCTGGTCGCCAATGCGGTGACGCTGGAAAGCGAGGCGCTGCTGGCGCAGTGGCATGACAAGCTGGGCGGCGATCTGCTGCGGATCGAACTGGCGCAATCCGCCCCGCTCGGGCCGCGACGGGGCTGGAAATCGGCCTATCCGGTAGTTCAATGGAGCGTGACGCTATGATCGTTGCGGGGCTTGGATTTTCATCGACGGCAACGGCTCAAAGCCTGCGCGACGCCTATGACCGGGCCACCAAAGGGCAAACCGTCGCAGCCTTGGCAACGGTGGCGGACAAGGAGGGCCATCCTGCCCTGATCGAATTTGCCGCAACCTCTGCCCTGCCCCTCTATTTCGTTGCGCCTGCCGATCTGAGCGGCCAGCGCACGTTGACCTGCTCGTCCCGCAGCCGCGCCACTTATGGCACCGGAAGCGTGGCCGAAGCTTCTGCCCTCGTCGCCGCCGGAACAGGTGCCCGACTGGTTTCACCCCGACAGATCTCGACCGACCGCCTGGCCACCTGTGCGGTTGCAACTGGAGAGCCTAAATGACCGTTCACTTCATTGGCGCCGGACCGGGCGCCGCCGATCTGCTGACCCTGCGCGGGCGCGATATCATCGCCTCGTGCCCGGTCTGCCTTTATGCCGGGTCGCTGGTGCCCGAAGAAATCCTGGGCCACTGCCCCGAAGGTGCAAAAATCGTCAACACCGCGCCGATGGATCTGAATCAGATCATGGCCGAGATCGAAATCGCCCATCAGGCGGGCCACGATGTGGCGCGGCTGCATTCTGGCGATCTGTCGGTCTGGTCCGCGATGGGCGAACAGATCCGCCGCCTGAAACAGTTGGGCATTCCGGTCAGCGTGACGCCCGGCGTTCCTTCGTTTGCAGCCGCGGCGGCGGCCTTGGGCACCGAGCTGACCCTGCCCGGTCTGGCGCAATCGGTGGTGCTGACCCGCACGCCGGGCCGCGCCTCGTCGATGCCCGCTGGCGAGACGCTGGAAAACTTTGCCCGCACCGGCGCGACGCTGGCCATTCACCTGTCGATCGGCAATCTGGACAAGGTCATCGCCGATCTGGCCCCGCATTACGGAGCGGATTGCCCGGTGGCCGTGGTCTATCGCGCCAGCTGGCCGGACCAGCGAATCATCCGCGCAACGCTCGACACCCTGAAAGAAGCGCTGGACGCGAGCATCTCGCGGACCGCGCTGATCTTGGTGGGGCCAGCGCTGGCCGGCGAAGGGTTTGACGAAAGCTGCCTCTATTCCAAGGAATACGACCGGCGCTATCGCCCGCAGAGCGCGGACAGCCCGTGGTCGAGCTGGAGTCATGGCGATGACTAACCCGCCGGGAGTTCTGATTTCGGCGCCCTCGTCGGGTACCGGCAAGACGACGGTGATGCTGGGCCTGCTCAGAGCGCTGGCCGAGGACGGGCTGACCGTTCAACCGTTCAAGAGCGGGCCGGATTACATCGACCCGGCCTTTCACCGCGCGGCGGCGGGGCGTTCCTCGTTCAACCTGGACAGCTGGGCGATGGGCGAACCGCTGCTGGGCGCGATCTCGGCCCAGGCCGAGGGTGCGGACATCGTGGTGGCCGAAGGGTCGATGGGCCTGTTCGACGGCGTTGCCAAACCGGGCGAGCTGGGCCATGGGTCGAGCGCCGAAACCGCACTGCGGATGGGTTGGCCGGTGGTACTGGTTCTGGATGTGGGCGGTCAGGCGCAATCGGCGGCGGCCACGGCGCTGGGGTTCCGGATGTACAACCCTGACCTGCCCTTTGCCGGGGTGATATTGAACCGCTGCGCCAGCCCCCGACATGAACGCCTGACCCGGTTGGGGATGGAGCGTGCGGGTCTGCCGGTGCTGGGCGTACTGCCGCGCCGGGGCGATCTGACCTTGCCTGAACGGCATCTGGGCCTGATACAGGCGGTTGAACACCCCGATCTGGAAAGCGCGATTGCCGGTTACGCGGCGTTTTTGCGCGAACATGTGGATCTGGAGGCAATCAAGGCGGCGGCTTCATCAAGTCCGCAAGGGTCCTCGGCGTCGGCGCTGCCATTTCCCCCGGCGCAGCGCATCGCATTGGCGCGGGACGAGGCCTTTTCCTTTACCTATCCGCATTTGTTGGAAGGCTGGCGCGCGGCGGGGGCCGAAATCCTGCCGTTTTCTCCGCTGGCGGATGAGGCGCCGGCGGCGGATGCCGATCTGGTCTGGCTGCCGGGTGGTTATCCCGAATTGCATGCTGGCAAGCTGGCAACAGCCGACACGTTCCTGACCGGTCTGCGCAAACATGCCGAGACAAAGCCTGTACACGGTGAATGCGGCGGTTACATGGCCCTGGGCGAAGCACTGATCGACAAGGATGGGGTAGGCCACAAGATGGCCGGGCTGTTGGGTCTGGTCACGTCTTATGAAAAACGCAAGTTCAATCTGGGATACCGCAAGGCGCGTCTGATTGCGCCGATACCCGGACATGGCGCGGGCGCAATGTTGCGCGGGCACGAGTTTCACTATTCGTCGATTGTCGACCAACCGGACGCGCCGCTGGCGCAGGTCTTTGACGCTGAAGGGGTCGAAGGCCCTCAAACCGGCTCGGTACGCGGCAACGTTACCGGCACCTTTTTCCACCTGATTGCGGAGGCTTCGACATGAGCGGCTTTGTCTCTTTCATCGGCTCCGGTCCCGGCGATCCGGAACTTTTGACGCTCAAGGCGGTGGACCGGCTCGGCAAGGCCGACGCGGTGCTGTTCGATGATCTGAGCAGCGGTCCGATCCTGACACACGCGCGCGAGGATGCCGATCTGGTCGGTGTCGGCAAACGCGCCGGTCGCCCCTCGCCCAAGCAGGACCATGTCAGCCGTCTGCTGGTCGATTATGCCCAGACCGGACAGCGTGTCGTACGGCTGAAATCCGGTGATGGTGGTCTGTTCGGTCGGTTGGAGGAGGAAATCGTCGCCCTGCGCGAGGCCGGTATCGACTATGAGATCATTCCCGGCATCCCGTCGGCCATCGCGGCGGCGGCGGCGGCGGGCATTCCGCTGACCCGCAGGCTGACGGCGCGGCGGGTGCAGTTCGTCACCGGCCATGATGTCAGCGGCAAGCTGCCTCAGGATCTGAATTTACCTGCCTTGGCCGATGCTGGCGCGACCACCGTCGTTTTCATGGGCAAGCGCACGTTTCCATTGCTGGTCGAGGCGCTGAATGTCCACGGGCTGCCGCTCGACACCCCGGCGCTGATGGCCGAATCCGTGTCGACGCCGGACCAGAAACTGCAACGCGCAACGATCGGAGCATTGGCGGAGCAACTGAAATCAGAGGTCGGCACCGCCCCCGCCCTGATCCTTTACGGCCCGTTGGCGGAGTTCGGGGATGTATGAGCTGAACCTGATTGGCATCGGCACCGGCAATCCCGATCACGTCACGTTCCAGGGGGCAAACGCGATACGGGCGGCGGACCTGATCCTGATCCCCCGCAAGGGCGAGAACAAGGCCGATCTGGCTGGACTGCGGGAGGAGATCATCGCGCAGGTGGCGGACGCGGCACCTCAGATCGCCTATTTCGATATCCCCAGGCGCCGCGCCGATAATGGCTATTTGCGCGGCGTGGACGAATGGCACGACGCCATCGCACTGCGCTGGCAGGAGACGATCGCCGGGTTTCCGCAGGCCCGGCAGGTGGCGCTGCTGATCTGGGGTGATCCGTCGCTTTATGACAGTTCGCTGCGAATTGCGTCGCGGCTGGACCCGCAGCCGGTCACACGGGTGATTCCCGGCATCACGGCGCTGCAGGCACTGACGGCCGCCCATGCGATTCCGATCAACGACATCGGCGCGCCCTATGTCGTCACGACCGGCCGCCGCATCCGGGACGAGGGCTGGCCTGACGGTGCCGACAAGGTTGCGGTCATGCTGGACGGCGAATGCTCGTTTCAAAGCCTTGATATGATGGCGTTCGACATTTGGTGGGGCGCGTATGTGGGCATGAAGGAAGAAATCCTGGTCAAAGGCCCTCTGGCGGACGTTGCGGACAAGATTCTTGAAACCCGTGCCCGGGCACGCGCCGATCATGGCTGGATCATGGACATCTATTTGCTGCGCAGGCGCGAAAAATGACCGAATGGGTCGCAAATGGGAATTGCGCGAACGACTGCATCGCGGCTAAATGAAAGGGTCTGGTCCTGCCGGAGAATTCCGGTGCTAAGAGGGAATTTGGTGCGGCCATCCCGGTGGTCAAATCCAAAGCCGCCCCCGCGACTGTAAGCGGTGAGCTTCTGTTCAACCAGCCACTCCCGGAACTGTCCCGGGGGGAAGGCGAACAGAGGCACCGACCCGCAAGCCAGGAGACCTGCCAGGCAAGAAACGAAACACCGGCCGTCGGGTGCGGCGGCTCAGGAGGACTAAAATGACGACCAAAACGCTCAAGGCATCTGCTGCCGGTTCGGCCATCCTTCCGGCTCTGTTTGCTGTTGTTCTGGGTCTGGGGATCATCACCCTGACCGGCCATGTTCAGGCATCCGCCCTGCACGACGCCGCTCATGATGTGCGCCACTCAACCGGCTTCCCCTGCCACTGACCCATGTTCAGTCGCATTCTGACCAGCGCGTTGTTCGCTGGCGCTGCAGCAGGGCTGATCACCGCCCTGCTGCAGCTCGTATTTGTGCAGCCCGTCCTGCTTCACGCTGAACTCTACGAGTCCGGCGAATTGGTGCATTTCGGAGCAGCCGCCGTTTCGGCACATCCGGATCTGCCGGGGTTCGACCTGATGCGCGATGGGCTGAGCATCGTGTTCACCATGCTGACCTATACCGGCTATGCGCTGGTGCTGGTGGCCCTGATGTCGATGGCAGAACGGATGGGCCATGAGGTCAATGCCCGCACCGGCATCCTGTGGGGGTTGGCGGGCTTCATCACTTTCCACTTCGCGCCCGGACTGTCCTTGGCGCCTGAGGTGCCCGGTGTGGCCTATTCCGACATCACCGCGCGCCAGATCTGGTGGACCGGAACCGTGGCAGCGGCAGGTGTCGCCATGTGGCTGATCGCGTTCGGTGGCAATCTGATCAGCTACCTGATCGCGACCGTGCTGCTTTTGGCGCCGCACCTGATCGGAGCCCCCGAACCCGACAGCTTTACCGGCCCGGTTCCGACCGAACTGGGCGCCCTGTTCGCGGCGCGCGCCTTTGGTGTCGGTATGGCCGCCTGGGTTCTGGTGGGCACGTTTGCCGGATATTTCTGGCAGGCCGAAGGAAAACGCGCCGAAGCCAACGCGTAATCGTTTGCTGATGCATCCCGCCGGGCCAGACGCCCGGCGGGATTATTTATATCAAAAGGATTCGAGATGTTCCGATCTCTCGCACTTTTCGGCATCGGCCTGATCTTTGGCGCTGGCGCAGGTTTCGTGACGGCGGCGGGTTATGGCGTGACATTTGAAGGCCACGATCACGGCGACCCGGCCCAACACGGCGAAGCCGGTTCACATGATCATGCCACAACCATAAATTTTTCATCGGGCGCGGACGCACCGGGACTTGAGGTCATGCTTGCCAAGGATCCGATGGCCGGTTGGAATCTGCATGTCATTCCGCGGAATTTCCGCTTTTCCCCGGAAAATGCCTCGCTGGCGGACAGGCCGGGCGAAGGCCATGCGCATGTCTATGTCAATGGTGCCAAGCTGGCGCGCCTTTATGGCGAGTGGATGCATATCGACGAATTGCCCAAAGGCGAGGTCGAGATCGAAGTCTCTCTGAACGCCAACGATCACAGCCAGCTGACCGTGGATGACGTGCCCGTCGCCGCCTCGGTCGCGGTTCAGGTCGACTGAATCGCCGGTATCCGCGCGCGCAGGCACAGGCGAAGCCGCCCGCATGGTCGGGCGTCTTCGATCCAGCCCGAGGCGCTGTCCAGATAAGTCTGGCAAGTGGCGGCGATGTCGTCAGCATCCTTGACCGGATCAAGGTCGGAAAAGACATACGAGGCCAGTCCCTGCCCCTGCAACCCCAGGGCAACCGGTTGCTCGCATGCGCTGAAACAGGCGTGTTGCGTAAGTTCGACCCGATCGGAAAGCCCGGCCTTTGCAAGCGCATCTGTCACGGCATCACGCTCGGCCTCGCGATCCCGCGCTCCAAGGCAGCTGGAACAGATCAGCAATCGAATACGTTGGGTGGTCATGTATGGCCCATGCTTGCGTCGGGCCGTTATTGCGGGTTTCGACCTGCATGCGCAAGCCGGGTTTGATCGGATGGACACGGGATTGTGACACCGGACATATGCAAAATCTGGCATCACAGTCTTGTCAAACCAACCGGAGCTGGAACGATGAAACGTCTGTGGACAATCCTTTGCCTTGCCGCCCTGCCCGCTTGGGCCGGTGATCTGGAACCCCGCGAAGGATGGGAAGTTCATCAATCTACCAAGACCTATGAAGATCTTGTCTCCGACACCGCGGCGGCGATCAAGGGCAACGGCCTGATCGTAGTGACGCAGGCGGGGCCGACCAAGGCTGCGGCGGCGCGCGGCATCACCATCCCCGGCAACCGTGTCATGGGGGCGTTCAATAACGACTATGCCGTGCGCGTGCTGGAGACATCGACGGCAGCCATGATCGAGGCGCCGATCCGTTTCTACGTCACAGAAAACGCGGACGGTACCGCAACGCTGTCCTACAAGACGCCAAGTTTCGTCTTTGCGCCCTATCTGGACGAGGGCGGCGATGAACTGGCCGCCATTGCACAGGAATTGGACGGAAAGTTCCAATCCGTGGCGGAATCGGCAGTAAAATAGTCACACCGGCGTGAAGGCGCTTGCACCTTCCTGCTCACTCCGCAATCTGCCTGTCGAAAACGAACGGAGCGTTTGAGATGCAGGAAATCGTGCCCCGCGCAGCGGATCTTTTGGCAAGACGGCTATACGAGGCCGGCTGCCGCCACGCCTTTGGCATGCCGGGCGGTGAGGTTCTGACCCTGGTCGACGCGCTGGAACAGGCTGGGATTCAGTTTCATCTGGCCAAGCATGAAAATGCTGCCGGGTTCATGGCCGAGGGGGTCCACCACCGCGACGGCGCGCCCGCCATTCTGGTTGCTACATTGGGTCCGGGCGCGATGAATGGCATCAACGTGGTCGCAAATGCGTTTCAGGACCGGGTGCCGATGATCGTGTTGACTGGCTGCGTCGATGCGGATGAGGCGCTGACCTATACGCATCAGGTGATGGATCACGCGCAGGTCTATCGCTCGATCACCAAGGGAACCTTCATGCTAACGCCCAACGGGGCCGACATCGTTGCCGACAAGGCGGTTTCCTTGGCAACCCAGGCCCGCCCCGGCCCGGTGCATATCGACGTGCCGATCTCGGTGGCCGATGCGCGCGTTTCGGTTCCGAGATTGCGGCGGCTGGCCGCTGCCGCGCCGGTGACGCCGCAGGGAACCTGCCTGGAAAAGGCCCGCCACTGGATGGCCGAGGCCGAGCGCCCCGTTGCGATCATCGGCCTCGATACGCTTTATGACGGGTCGCACCGGGTACTCAGGGCATTTCTTGAGCATTTCGGAATTCCTTTTGTCACCACCTATAAAGCCAAGGGCATTCTGCCCGAGGATCACCCGTTGTGTCTGGGCGGTGCCGGGTTGTCGCCGCTAGCGGACAAACACCTGCTGCCACTGGTGGAAAAATCCGACCTGATTTTCTGTATCGGTTATGACCCGATCGAAATGCGCCCCGGCTGGCGCGAAGTTTGGGACCCGAATGAACAGCGCGTCATCGACATCTCGGCGGTACAGAACGATCACTATATGCATCAGGCGAGCCTGAGTTTTGTCGCCGACACCGCAGCGACGCTGGAAGCAATGGCCAAGGGCGTCCCGGCACGAGAGACTTGGCCGGACGGCAACCCGGAGCAGGTGCGCAAGGCACTTGCGCTGGCTTTCCCGTCCGACGACGAATGGGGGCCTGCAGCCGTCATCGCCGAGACGCGCGCTGTCATGCCCGGCAATACGCTGGCCACGGCCGACAGCGGCGCGCATCGCATCCTGCTGAGCCAAATGTGGGAATGCTTCGAGCCGCGCGGGCTGATCCAGTCTTCGGCGCTGTGCACCATGGGCTGCGCCGTGCCGATGGCGATCGGGCTGAAACTGGCCGAACCGGATCGACCGGTGATCAGCTTTTCCGGCGATGCCGGTTTCCTGATGGTGGCCGGAGAGTTGGCGACCGCCCGCGAAATGGGTGGAAATCCGATCTTTCTGGTCTTCGTCGATGCGTCGCTGGCACTGATCGAGTTGAAACAGCGCGGCCGTCAGATGGCGAACCGGGGCGTGGATTTCGAACACCACGACTATGCCGCGATGGCGCATGCCTTTGGTGGGTACGGCCACACCGTGCATAACCGGGCCGAGTTGCGGATCGCGCTTGAGGAAGCCGTGCAAGCGGACCGGTTTACGGTCATTGCGGCGGAAATCGAACGGGGGGGCTACGATGACCGTATCTGAAGGACCGCTGACAGGCGTCAAGGTGCTGGACCTCAGCCGCATTCTGGCCGGCCCTACCTGCACCCAGTTGCTGGGGGATCTGGGCGCAAACGTCATCAAGATCGAAAACCCCGCGACCGGGGGCGACGATACCCGTCAATGGGGGCCTCCCTATGTCGAGGATGGCGAGGGAAACCGCAGCGACCTCAGCGCCTATTTCATGTCCGCCAACCGAAACAAGAAATCCGTGGCCATCGACATAGCAACGCCCGAGGGGCAGGTGGAAATCCGGCGGCTGGCAGCGCATGCCGATATCCTGATCGAGAATTTCAAACCCGGCGGGCTGGCGAAATACGGTCTGGACTATGACACGCTGTCCAAAGATCTGCCCGGTCTCGTTTACTGTTCCATTTCCGGCTATGGGCAAACCGGGCCGAACTCGGCCAAGCCGGGATATGATCTGATGGCGCAAGGCTATGGCGGGATCATGTCATTAACCGGCGAACCGGACGGCGCACCGATGAAAGTGGGCGTCGGAATCGCCGACGTGATGTGCGGGATGTACGCCACCGTCGGCATTCTGGCAGCTCTGCGGCACAAGGAACGCACCGGTGAAGGACAACAGATCGATCTGGCGCTGGTCGACGCGCAGGTTGCTTGGCTGATCAACGAGGGCGTGAACTATCTGACATCGGGCCAGGTTCCGCAACGGCGCGGAAACGGGCATCCGAACATCGTACCCTATGACGTGTACGAAACTTCGGACGGGCATGTAATCCTTGCCGTGGGGAACGACAGTCAGTTCAGACGGTTCTGCGGTTATGTCGGGCTGGACGCCCTGCCCGACGACCCACGTTTTGCCACCAATCCGGCGCGGCTGGAAAACCGCGATGCGCTAAACGCGTTTCTGCGACCTGCCTTGGTGCAACGGCAGACCGCGGATGTCATCACCGGCCTTGAGGGATTGAAGGTTCCGGTTGGTCCGGTCCGGTCGCTGGATCAGGTTTTCAGCTCGGATCAGGTTGCGGCCCGGGACATGCAGATCGACATGCAGGCGGTGCCCGGCGAGGTGCATCTGATTGGCAATCCTCTGAAGTTTTCGCGTACACCGGTGAGCTATCGCCACGCCCCGCCGGTTTTCGGAGCTGACACAGATCGCGTTCTGAGTGCCGATGACCCATTCAAAAACTGAAACACATCACGCCCGATAAGCAGGGGTTTGCTGAAACATGCCGTTGAATCGGCGGATTATTTCGCGAAATCGACACACTTCCCTTCACCAATTCGCGAGCACCGTCGATACTGGTACGGGGGTCCAATAGAGTTTGTTAAGTCAAGCGCAGACCTAACACCCAATGGATTGGACCCACGCATGAAACAAGACGTATTCGGACAAATGAACAGCCTGTACCACGCGGACAGTGTCGAGGCGTGGGATGGCGTTCTGCTGGGGTTCATGGCGCATTCCGCAGTCACGCCGCAACATTTGGGCAAAGTACTGGAACTGGAACCCGGATTTGCCCTTGGGCATGCTGTCAAAGGGCTGTTCATGCTGCTCCTGGGGCGGCGCGAATTGTTCTCCATCGCCTCCGATGCGCTGGCGTCGGCCGAAGCGGCAATGGCAGAACAACCGATCTCGAAGCGCGAGCGCCATTTTGTCGAGGCGCTGCGTCTGTGGCTGGCCGGCAGCCCGACGCGATCGATTCAGGAGTTCGAAGCCATCCTGCGCGATCACCCGCAGGATACGCTGGCGATGAAGCTCAGCCACGCGGTGAGGTTCGTTCTGGGCGACCCCGAAGGCATGCGGCGGTCGATCGAGCGTGTGATGCCCGCCTATGAACCGGATCATCGGGGCCGAGGGTATCTGCTGGGGTGCCACTCCTTTGCGCTGGAAGAAACCGGCGCTTACGAAAAGGCGGAAATCGCGGGCCGTCAGGCGCTGTGGATGGTGTCGGACGATGCGTGGGGTCTGCATGCGGTCGCCCATGTCCACGATATGACAGGAAATGCAGCGCAGGGTCTGGAATGGTTATCCGGACGCGAGGATGCCTGGAAGCACTGTAACAACTTCCGCTATCACGTCTGGTGGCACAAGGCGCTGATGCATCTGGATCTCGGCCAGATCGACCAGGCCCTGGATCTTTATGATCAGGAGGTTCGCAAGGACCGGACCGACGACTATCGCGATATCTCGAATGCGACCTCGCTGTTGAGCCGACTGGAGCTGGAAGGCATCGACGTAGGCGACCGTTGGCAAGAATTGGCCGACCTGAGTGCCGCCAGAACGGAAGATGGCTGCCTGATCTTCGCAGACCTGCATTATTTGCTTGCTTTAACAGGTGATAATCGTGATAGCGCAATCTCGAAAATGCTTCAGCGAATCCACCGAGATGCAAAGCTGGCCAATGATGATACAACACGCCGTATGGCAGACCCGGGAGTCGCGGCAGCGCATGGGTTGGAAGCTTTTGGTAACGCCCAATACGGGGTTGCCTTCGATCATCTGGCGGCCGCCCGTGGTTCGATGATACTTGCGGGCGGGTCGCATGCTCAGCGGGATGTGTTCGAACGGATCACCATCGACGCTGGAATTCGAGCAGGCAGACTGGATGCGGTCGAGCGTATTCTTGACGACCGCCGCGCCAAAAGATCAGGGGGTGAGGACAATTACGCCCTTGCCCGCCGCGCCTTGATCGACGCGGCACGTGGCGGAGAAGGCGCGCAAAGCGTTCCCGCCGAATAAACCAAAGAACCTGGAAGGACAGAAAACGCATGGCGACAATTTCGCCCGCAACTGATTTTGCACCGGCGGTGGCCAGATCCAAGCCCGCCGTGGGAACACGCGATCCGCGACTGGATTTCTATCGCGGCATCGCGATGTTTATTATCCTGATTGCCCATACGCCGAATGATCCTTGGGCAAAATGGATTCCGGCGCGGTTCGGGTTCTCGGACGCCACCGAGATCTTTGTGTTCTGTTCAGGCATGGCCTCGGCCATCGCCTTTGGTGGCGCGTTCGTACGCAAGGGTTGGTGGATGGGAACCGCGCGCGTCGCGTTCCGCACCTGGCAGGTCTACTGGGCGCATATCGGTCTGTTCTTCTTTGTCGCCATGTCCATGGCCGCGCTGGACATGTCCGGATATTTTGACAAAAGTTATGTTGCATCTTTGAATCTGCAGCATTTCTTCAACGATCCGATGCCCCAGATTGTCGGGATGTTCACCCTGACTTATGTGCCAAACTATTTTGACATCCTGCCGATGTATCTGGTGGTTCTGGCGATGATGCCGCTGATGATGGGACTGAAACAGATCGGGTTCTGGGCAGTCGCAACCGCGTCCGTCGGCATCTGGATGATCGCTCAGACCGGCGCCTTGGCGCTTCCAGCCGAGCCATGGTCGGACCGTCAGTGGTTCTTCAATCCCTTCGCCTGGCAGTTGCTGTTCTTTACCGGCTTTGCCTTCATGCGCGGCTGGATTCCAGCCCCCCCGGTATCGAAAACCCTCATGTGGATCTGCGTTCTGTTTGTGGTCTTGTCCGCTCCGTTCGGGTCGTGGAAAGTGTTCCTTTGGGTCGATGCCTGGAACAGCGATGTCGCAGACCAGATCCGCAAGACCTGGCCGCTGACCGAGGAGCTGCGTAGCAAGACCGAATTCGGCTTGTTGCGCTATCTGCATTTCCTTTCGCTGGCCTACATCGGCTGGGTAGTCGCGGGCGAGCATGGCTCGCGCCTCGTTGCCGAGGGCGAAGGGTTTGGAGCCCAGGTCTGGCGCTTTTTGCTGACCGTCATCACCAAGGTTGGACAGCAATCCCTTGCAGTGTTCGTGTTTTCCATGGCCGCCGCACGCCTGATCGGGGTGGTTTTGGAACATGTCGAACGCGATGTCGTCACCGTCTTTGTCATTAACATGATCGGCTTTGCCATGCTGATCGGCGTTGCCTATGTGGCGGGCTGGTTCAAGTCGCATCCCTGGAAGTCTCAGAAATGAAATTCACACGTCGCGCATTTCTTGCATCAACTTCGGCCCTGGCATTGACGCCCGCCGCATTTGCGACCGGGTCGGCAGTTCCGTTCAGCCATGACATGGTCATCGCCGAGGCCCGTGACCTGGCGAGCCGCCCCTATGCCGAACGCGAGTCGGTGCCCGAAGCGTGGCGCAACCTGACCTATGAGCAATATCGCTCGATCCGGTTCCGGATCGAAAAGGGCCTGTGGTACGGCACGGAAACCCCCTATTCCATCGATTTCTTTGCGCCGGGGCTCTATTTCCCGCGCTCGGTCCAGGTGTTTTCGGTCCAAGGCGGAATGGCAACGCCGGTGGGGTTCGATCTGTCGATGTTCGACAAGTCCGACGAAGTCCCTGAACTGCCTGTCGGCGATACGCTCGGCTTTTCCGGCCTGCGCCTGCGCACTGAAATGCACCGGCCCGGCAAGACCGATGAGTTCTGCGTGTTTCAGGGCGCCAGCTATTTCCGCGCAATCGGCCTGCACGAGGCGTACGGCCTGTCCGCACGTGGTCTTGCGCTGAAAACTGGTGACCCGGATGGCGAGGAATTCCCTGAATTCATCCAGTTCTGGCTGGAGCGCCCCGCCGTGGGACAGCGCAACATGATCGTGCATGCGCTGATGGACAGCCCCAGCGTGACCGGGGCATACAGGTTCGACATCACGCCCGGGCAGGATTGTGAAATGGACATGCAGGCGACGTTGTTCCCGCGCGAGGAACTGCCCCACGTGGGCATCGGTCCTCTGACCTCGATGTTCCTATATGATCAGACCAACCGCACGCGGTTCGACGATTTCCGCCCCGCCGTTCACGACAGCGACGGGCTGATGATCCGCAACGGTGCCGGAGAGGTGATCTGGCGCCCGCTCGCCAACCCGAAAACCCTGCAGGTTTCGTCCTTTGTCGACCAAAACCCGCGTGGATTCGGCCTGATGCAGCGAGCGCGGGAGTTCTCGGATTTCGCAGATCTTGAGGCGCATTATCACAGACGCCCCGGTGTCTGGGTCGAACCCAAGGGGGATTGGGGCAAGGGAACCGTGACGCTGGTCGAAATTCCGGCGGATCAGGAAATCTATGACAATATCGTCGCCTATTGGCGCCCTGCGGAAGCCTATGCACCGGGCAGCCAGATCGACCTGGCCTATCGTCTGTTTTGGGGAGAGGAACCCAAGCGCACACCGATGCCGCGCGTCATCAACACCGCGATGGGTGACAAGACATTCGGGTCTGGTCGGCTGGTTGTGATCGATTTCGAGGCCAACGAAGTGTTCGACGATCTGGACGCGCTGACCGTCATCGTTCAGTCGCCCCATGTCGAAACCACACCCCCGGTTCTGCAACGCAACCCAGATACCGGCGGCGCACGACTGGCGTTTTCCTTTGAACCGGGCGAACGCGACCATGTAGAGCTGCGCGCGCAATTGCGCAGCGATGGCGAGCCTGCTTCCGAAGTCTGGCTGTACAGGTGGACTGCATGAACCGCGATCTGCACATCATGCCGCCCGAAGCACCGCTGGCGATGCCGGCGCAGGATTTCGGGTGTGAGTTCCGGGATGCCAAGGCACCCGGCACGCAGCCCGCGCAGTCTATTACCCTTTGGCGAGCGCTTGCTTTTTCGCCCGCGATGGCAGCAACCCTGTTGTTGTTGTGGGTGATGCAGGACTGGTTTTCAGGCGACGGTTTCAGTGTGATCGAGGCTGTTCTGCTGGCCCTGATCTCGTTCAATTTCTTCTGGATCGCCTTTACCGTCAGCACCGTCGTCCTGGGCATGGTTTCGCTGTCGCGCCAGGGGAAACCGGAGCGTCAGGCCAAATCTCAGCCCCTTCGCGTGGCGCTGCTGATGCCGGTCTACAACGAGGTTCCGTGGTATGTGCTGGGCAATGCCCGCTCGATGCTGGAAGAATTGCACGCACGCGGCGGGGCACATCGCTATGCGATGTTCATCCTGTCCGACACGCGCGACCCCGCCATTGCCGCCGAAGAGCAGGCCAGTGTAGAAGCGCTGCGCACTACGCTCGCCCCCGATCTTGAGCTTTATTATCGCCGCCGTGAACAGAATACCGACCGCAAGGTCGGCAACATTGCCGACTGGGTCAGCCGTTGGGGTGGCGACTGGGATGCGATGCTGGTGCTGGATGCCGACAGCCTGATGACGGGCCGCGCAATCACCCGGCTGACCGATGCATTGTCCCGCGATCCGGGTGCAGGCCTCATCCAGAGCTTTCCGCAACTGATCGGCGCACAGTCGATGTTTGCCCGGATGCAGCAGTTCGCCAACGGTGTCTATGGCGTGGCCTTTGCCGAGGGGCTGTCGCGCTGGTGCGGACAAGAGGGCAACTATTGGGGCCACAACGCGATTATCCGGACCGAAGCCTTCGCCAGCAGTGCCGGATTGCCAAAGCTGCGCTCGCTGACCGGCGGTGAAAAGCTGATCATGAGCCACGATTTCGTCGAGGCTGGCCTGTTGCGCCGCGCCGGGTGGACCGTACGCTTTCTGCCGCGCATCCGTGGCTCGTACGAAGAAACGCCCCCGACCCTGATCGACCATATTCTGCGTGACCGCCGCTGGTGTCAGGGCAACCTGCAACACCTGAAACTGCTGAACTCGCGCGGATTCCGCCCGATTTCACGCTTTCACATGTTCCACGGCGCGGTCGGATACCTGATGTCGCCGCTGTGGTTTGCCCTGCTGTTGATGTGGGCGCTGATCGGTGAGGGCAAGGACGCGTCTGTCCTGCACTACTTCAGTCCCGACAATCCGCTTTTCCCGCAATGGCCCGAGATGTCCGAGACGCGTCATGTGCTGATCATTCTGGTTATGTATGCGATGTTGCTTGCCCCCAAGCTGCTGGGTATCGCCGCCCTGCCGCTGAGCGGAGCGCGCTATGCCGATTTTGGCGGCGGCTGGCGTTTTGGCGTTTCGTTCGTGTCGGAATTGATCCTGTCGATCCTCTATGCTCCGATCCTGATGGTACAACAGATGATCGCCGTGTTTCGTACCGCGCTTGGCCTGCAAAAGGGCTGGTCGCCCCAGGCTCGCGACGGAGGACGTTACAGCCTGACGACATTGGTCGTCTGCCATGCGCTGGAAACCGTCAGTGGTCTGGCACTGGGCGCGGGAATTTTCTTTGGTCTGGTCTCGGTTTGGCTGGCGCCCATCGCCATCAGCCTGGCGCTTGCCGTGCCTCTTTCGGCGCTCAGCGGAGTCTCGGCGGGCGCGGCGCGACGTTTGCTTGGTATGCGTGAAGAGTTCCGCGAACCCGCAATCACCCGCACCGCTCGCCGCCACCGTGGCGAACTCAAGGCGCTGCTGGAGGGCAAGGGTAACATGACCCCGGCGGAATGATCAGCCGCCGGGCAGCCCTTCGTACCAATCGACCATCATGTCGGCCCACCCACTGGGAACATTGTGCCCACCGGAATGCAGCGCAAATTCCAACGCGCTGCCATCTGAACAGCGGGTCCATTTCCGGCGCATGAACTGATCGTTGTTGCCGATGCTGTCGGGGATGTTGTCGACACATCCGTTTGCCGCACGCCAGATCTCCAGCCCGGCAAAGATATCCCCCTGCTGAAAGCGTCCGCCGCCCAGAAACCTGCCCTCAAGCGGGACCACGTTATCCGCCCAACCGTGGGTGTGAAACAGCTTTACCGGCCCTTTGCAGCTTTGCGGGTGCGGACGCCAGAATCCGCCGGACACCGGTGCATAGGCCGAAAACGCGTCTGGCGCGTCGCAGGCCAGGTAGTTGACCAAAAAGCCGCCTGCGGAAAACCCGGCCAGCACCACACGTTCCCCATCGACACCGAACCGTTGTGCGGCATCCTCGACAACCGAGGTCAGAAAGGCGGTCTCGTCGCGCCCTTCGCGGTCGCGGCCGGGATAAAAGTTCCAGCTGCGCCGCCGGTTGGGCCGCACCTCGCCCATGGGCGCCATCACCGCATATCCTCGTGCCAACAGCGGCTCGACCATGGTCCGGTTCTTCATTGTGCTTTCGCCGCTGCCGCCATAGCCGTGCAGGAAGATCACCAAGGGCGGATTGGTCTGCTCGGGCAGTTCGATGTGATATTCGCCCATGGCGGTTTCACATACACCCGCATCAGGGCCGCACATGGCGGATACCGCTGAGGCTGATGTCGCAAGGCACATGGCCAGACCAAGGGCTCGGATCATCCCGTCTCTCCGTCATACTTGAACACCGGCAATCCGGTTCTGACCCAACCGGGTCCGGCACGAGAGCCAAGCATGCCCTCGGGTACGTCGATAATAGCGGAAAACCCGGCCTGGGTCAGCTTGTTGCTCAGCCGGGCCGAGCGCACACCGCGCGCGCAAATCAACGCGATGGGGCGGCTGGTGTCGCCCCCGACAATACTTGTCAGAGCGTCGATGAAATCCTCGCGCCGCATGTCGAGTGGTTTGGCACCTTCCCCGACGCCGGATGCGCGCCACTCCTGCGGTGTTCGGATATCGATCAGCAATATCTCGTTGTCCGTCGCTTTTTGGTGAGCTTCGGATACGCTGAGACGCCCACCGCCATAGTCTTCGGGAATCAGCCTGTATTCACGGACGCCCCAGCCGACTGCCAGTGCAGCGGCCGCCATCAATACAAGGCGGCGTGACAACTTTGGGGATCTGCTCAACTCAAAACCCATATATGAAACTCGACTTTTCCAAAAACACTTTTACCACAACCTGACGCCGCCCGCGCCCGTACTTTGCCGGGCCACGATCAAGAATGCGTCAAGACGCGCTTGGACTCATTTTCCTGCCTCCTTGGCCCTAGAAAAACCGGAAATTCCCTTCGAAACTGGACACTCGGGCAAAAATCCTTACTGATTTCCTTTAATTTGCGCGCAACACCCGGAGGCTACCGTTGTCACTCTTCCTCATCGCGGCCCTTCCCTTTATCGGAGCTGTCTTTCCCGCCCTGCTGATCCGCGCCGGCCGAAACGCCGCTGCATCGAGCGCCGGACTGACCAGTTTTCTGGCCCTCGCAGGGTTGTTGATTCACGTGCCTTCGGTGATGAGAGGCGAGTTGGTGACAGCCCGGTTCGACTGGATACCGGGTTTGGGTCTGAACGCGAATTTCATGCTGGACGGGCTGGGATTGCTGTTTGCCTCGCTCATTCTCGGAATCGGGCTTCTGATCATCCTATACGCACGTTTTTACCTGTCACGCGAAGACCCGATGGGCCAGTTCTATTCCTACCTTCTGCTGTTTCAGGGCGCCATGGTGGGCATCGTTCTGAGCGACAACATATTGTTACTTATAGTATTTTGGGAGCTTACCTCGCTGAGCTCCTTCCTGTTGATCGGGTACTGGAAGCACCTGCCCGAAGGCCGTCAAGGCGCGCGCATGGCCCTGGCGGTGACCGGGTCGGGTGGATTGGCGATGATCGCGGGCATGCTGATTCTGGGCAATATCGTGGGGTCCTATGACCTGAGTACGATCCTGCAGAACAAGGACATCATCCAGTCCTCGCCGCTATACCTACCTGCGCTGATTCTGATTCTGCTCGGTTGCTTTACCAAATCGGCGCAGTTCCCGTTTCATTTCTGGCTGCCGCACGCGATGGCGGCACCCACACCGGTTTCCGCCTATCTGCACTCGGCCACGATGGTCAAGGCGGGGCTGTTTCTGATGGCGCGGATGTGGCCTGCGCTGGCGGGCACTTCCGAATGGTTCTACATCGTCGCCACCACCGGGTTGGTGACGATGGTGATCGGCGCGGTCATCGCGCTGTTCAAGGACGACCTCAAGGCGCTTCTGGCTTTCTCCACCGTCTCCCATCTGGGCCTGATCACCATGCTTTTGGGCTTTGGAACCCAGATTGCCGCCGTGGCGGCAGTGTTTCACATCATCAACCACGCCACGTTCAAGGCCGCGCTCTTCATGACCGCAGGTATCGTCGATCACGAGGCGCATACACGCGACATCAAACGATTGGGCGGGTTGCGGCACCTGATGCCGATCACGTTTACCATCGCCACCATCGCCGCGTTGTCGATGGCGGGCCTGCCGCCGCTGAACGGCTTTCTCAGCAAGGAGATGATGCTGGAAGAGACTGTGCACACCGTCTGGAACCACTCACACTATCTGGTTCCGGGCCTCGCACTGCTGGGTTCACTGTTTTCGGCGGCCTATTCGTTCCGCTTCATCGCGCATGTATTCCTGGGTCCCAAACGCGACGATTACCCGGCCACACCGCATGATCCCGGCGTCGGCATGTGGTTGTCGCCGGCGTTTCTGGTGATGCTGGTGCTCGCCATCGGTCTCTTTTCCAAAGCGATTGTTGGTCCGCTGGTTGCAATTGCCTCGACTGCCGTCATTGGCGACGACCACCTGCCCTATTACTCGCTGAAGATCTGGCACGGCTTCACCCCTGCGCTGTACATGTCGGCAGTGGCAACCGTCGGCGGACTTGTCCTGCTTTGGCAGCACGGAACGCTGGAGCGGATCTGGAACAGCCTGCCGCGCCCCGAAGCAAAGACCATCTTCGACGCGATTATCGGCGCCTTTACTGCCCTGAGCCGCTGGATCACCGACAGCCTGCATAACGGTGTACTCAGCCGCTATGCCGTCATTTTCGTCGCGTTCACCGTGGGTCTTGGGTATTACGCCTATTCCAGCGGCAGCATCGGCGCCCCCACGCGCGTTCCCCTGCCCGCCCCGATCATCCCGATCATCGGCTGGATCTGTCTGGTCGGCGCGACGATGGCGATCATGTATTTCCACCGAAACCGCCTGCTGGCACTGGTCCTGATTGGCGTTGTCGGGCTGATCGTGTCGATGGCCTTCAACTATCTTTCCGCCCCCGATCTGGCGCTGACCCAGATCTCGGTCGAAGTGGTGACCATGATCCTGCTGTTGCTGTCACTGAACTTCATGCCGACCGTGACACCGTGGGACAGCTCTCCGCAGCGGCGATGGCGGGATGCAGCTATTTCTGTCGTGGCCGGATTGGGAACCGGCGGCCTGATCTATGCGATGATGATGCGGGATTTCGCCTTTCCGACCATCTCGGATTTCCACCTCGCCAACTCCTACAAGGGCGGTGGCGGCACCAACGTGGTAAACGTCATCCTCGTGGACTTCCGCGGCTTTGATACCTTTGGCGAAATCATCGTTCTTGGCATCGCGGCCCTGGTGATCTTTGCCCTGACCGAGGCTGTTCTCGCGACCAAGGTTCGCGCCTATCTGCTGAACCGCAAACCGCACTGGCCGCAGTCGGGAGATTCGCACCCGCTGATGATGGTTGTCGTCACCCGCGTGATGATGCCCATTGCCCTTATGGTCGGCGCCTATATCTTTGTGCGCGGACACAACCAGCCGGGCGGCGGGTTCATCGCGGGCCTGATCGTGGCCATAGCCTTCCTGATGCAATACATGGCCAGCGGTTTCACCTGGGCCGCCGAGCGGCAGCGGTTCTATTACCACGCCACCATCGGCTGGGGCGTGCTGATCGCGGCGGCCACCGGCCTTGGCGCCTGGTTCAACGACATGCCGTTCCTGACCAGCGACTTCGGCTACCTCCATTGGCCGCCTCTGGAAGAGTTCGAGTGGGCCACCGCGATGCTGTTCGACACCGGTGTGTTCCTCGCCGTTCTGGGTGCGGTCATGCTGGCGCTTGAAAGCCTGTCGAGATTTGCCTGGCAGCCGGGCATTGCCCAGAAATACCCGATGGATATCAACCCGATGCGCGATAATCTGGATGAAGCCGAAGGAACCGGCGAAAGGGAGGAGGCCTGATATGGAAGCTTTGGTTGCATCCGCCGTTGGCATCATGACCGCCGCCGGGATTTTCCTGATCCTGCGTCGCCGCACCTTTCCCATGATCCTCGGGCTGTCGTTCCTGAGTTATGCGGTGAACGTGTTTCTGTTCGCCACCGGGCGGTTGGCCACGAACGCGCCTCCGGTTCTGAACAAGTACAAGGAGGTCGCTTATACCGATCCGCTACCACAGGCGCTGGTGTTGACGGCTATCGTGATCTCGTTCGGGATGACGGCGGTGATCGTGATCATCTCGCTCGGCGCCTATTTGTCATCCAAGGACGATCACATAGACATGACCGCCCACGACAGCGTGGATGAGGCAGGAGAAGAGGCATGAACCACTGGATCGTCGCCCCGATCGTTCTGCCCGCGATCCTGGCCCCGTTCATCGTCATGGTCCTGCGCCATCATCTGGACCTGCAGCGCATCTTTTCCGTCGCAGGCGCGGTCGGCTTGCTGGGCGTCGCCCTGACGCTGACGGCGCAAGCCGCGACCGGGGACATACAGATATACGAACTTGGAAACTGGCCGGCACCGTTTGGCATTGTTCTTGTGCTCGACCGTATGTCGGCCATGATGGTGCTGCTGACGGCGATTCTGGCGCTGCCGGTCCTGCTTTACGCCATCGGATCCGGCTGGGACAAACGTGGCAGGCATTTCCACCCATTGCTTCAATTCCAGTTGATGGGGGTCTGCGGCGCATTCCTGACAGGGGATGCCTTCAACCTGTTTGTGTTTTTCGAGGTTCTGCTGATCGCCTCCTACGGTTTGATGATCCACGGTGGTGGGTCGGTGCGGCTGAAGGCGGGCGTGCAGTACGTCACCTATAACCTGCTGGGATCCACCCTATTCCTTTTTGCTCTGGGCACGCTGTATTCCATCACCGGAACGCTCAACATGGCTGATCTGGCGGTGAAAGTTGCGGAACTGCCTACCGAGGACACCGCTTTGTTGCGCGTCGGCGCGGTGTTGCTGCTGCTGGTTTTCTGCATCAAGGCCGCAGTCCTGCCGCTGCATTTCTGGCTGCCCGCCAGTTATGCCAACGCGCCGTTGCCGGTTGCAGCACTTTTTGCGATCATGACCAAGGTGGGCGCCTACTCGATCCTGCGGATGTATACGCTGGTCTTTGGTCCCGATGTCGCGATATCGCACGGGCTGGTCGGGGATTGGCTGTTGCCTGCGGCGGTTCTGACGCTGGCGGTCGGCACCATCGGCATTCTCGGCGCACAGCACATTGCCCGTCTGGTCGCTTTTGCGGCCATCGCGTCCATGGGAACGTTGCTGATCGCGATTTCGCTGTTCAACGTCGAGGCGGCGGCCTCGGCGCTTTATTATATCGTGCACTCGACCTTTGCGACCGCCCTGCTTTTCCTCATCGCCGATCTGGTTATGGAGCGCCGCGGCGGCGCTATCGAGAGCAAACCACCGATGGCACAAAACGGCCTGATCGCCACGTTGTTCTTTATCGGCGCAATTGCTGCTGCCGGGATGCCGCCGCTGTCGGGTTTCGTGGGTAAGCTTCTGGTGCTGGATGCGGTGCGCGACGCCACCGATTATGCGCTGATCTGGGCGGTTATCCTGATCAGCTCTTTCGTCACCATCGTGGGACTGGCGCGGGCAGGGTCGCTGATCTTCTGGAAAAGCTACGAGGCGCAAAGCCCCTTGGAACCTGCATCGGATGCTGAGCCGGAAGATCCTGCACCGGTCGCGTCACCATCCGGGCTGGCCTTCACCGCCGTCTTCGGGGTTGTGGCCGGTCTGGTCCTGCTGACCCTCTTCTCGGGACCGGCATTGGAGTATGCTTCGGCCACAGCGGCACAACTCTTTGCGCCGCAAACCTATATTGATGCTGTTCTGAGCGGAGGACAGGGATGAAACTGATACGCCGGGTTTTCCCGCACCCTCACATGTCAGTGCTTTTGACTGTCGTCTGGTTGTTGCTGGCCAACGCACCTTCACTGAACTCTTTGGTATTCGGTTTGTTCCTGGGGATTGTCATCCCGTTTGTCACCCAACCCTACTGGCCCGACCGTCCCAAGCTGCGGAACTGGCCGATGGTGGCGGAATACATCCTGGTCGCGCTATACGACATCATCGTCGCCAATATCGCCGTGGCCCGGATCGTTCTGTTCAAACGCGATGCCGACCGGCAGCCCGCCTGGATCAGCATTCCGCTGGAACTGCGCACGCCCGAAGCTATTACTGTTCTGGCCGGCACCATTACCATGACCCCTGGCACCGTCAGCGCAGATCTGTCGGCACAGGGGCATTATTTGCTGGTGCACTGCCTTGACGCGCCCGATCCGGACGCTGTGCGCGACGAGATCAAGCACCGGTACGAACGCCGCCTGAAGGAGATTTTCGAATGATCACCTACGCGATCTATTTCACCTTTGCCTGTTTCGGAGCGGCCATCATCATGTGTCTATGGCGCATCATCACCGCCGACGGCGTCGGAACTCGGGTTCTGGCGCTGGACACAATGGTCATCAACACCATCGCCTTGCTGGTACTCTACGGGCTGTTCATCGGCACCGAAATATTTTTCGAAGCCGCGATGATCATCGCCATGCTGGGCTTTGTATCGACCGTGGCCTATGCGCGCTTCATGCTGCGCGGCAACATCATCGAGTGAGGGCGACATGGAAATTCTGTTCGAACTCCTGATCAGCTTTTTTCTGATCGTCTCGGGTATTTTCGGTTTTGTCGGCTCGTTCGGGATGATCAAGCTGAAGGACCCGATGTCGCGCCTGCACGCCCCAACCAAGGCAACAACGCTTGGGGTTGGCGGCGTTCTGCTTGCCTCGATAGGCCATTCCGTCCTTATCGAGCATCACTTGTCGCTGCATGAGCTGTTGATCACCCTGTTTCTGTTTCTGACTGCCCCGATCACGGCCCTGTTCATTGCCAAATGGCACATTCACCGTCATGTACGCCCCGAAGACCTGCCAAGTGTTGGCGAGGATGGCGTCTGGGCCACCCATGCCACCCCGCAGGACGAAGACGCACAGGACCCGACGACCAACTGACGCCCATGCAAACACCGCACCTGCCCCTGACCCGCGATCTGGTACTGATTGGCGGCGGACATACCCATGCCCTCGTTCTACGCAAATGGGGCATGAACCCTTTGCCAGGTGCGCGGCTTACCGTCATCAACCCCGGTCCGACCGCACCTTATTCCGGCATGCTGCCCGGTTTCGTGGCGGGGCACTATGACCGGTGGGAACTGGATATCGATCTGGTTCGACTTGCCCGGTTCGCCAGGGCGCGCGTGGTTCTGGGCATGGTCGAGGGCATCGATCTTTCCCGGCGCGAGGTGCTTGTACCCGGCCGGCCGCCCATCGGGTTCGACGTGGCATCGGTGAATGTCGGCATCACCTCGGACATGCCGGCGCTGCCCGGTTTCGCCGAGCACGCGATACCGGCCAAGCCGCTTGGTCCGTTCGCCGCGCGTTGGGCCGGATATCTGAATGGGGCGGGCCCTGCTTCGGTCGCGGTGATCGGCGGCGGCGTGGCCGGGGTCGAACTGGTGATGGCGATGGCGCATGCCCTGCGCAGTCGCAGCCGCGCGGCGCGGGTGACGCTGATCGACGCGGCAACGGCCCTGACCGCCACGCGCTCTAAAGCTGCCGCGCGGATCAGGCGGGCGATGGCGGACCTGGGTATCGACGTGATCGAGAATACCGGTGTCGAAAGCATCGAACTCGGATGCCTGACGCTGACGGATGGACGCCGGATCGAAGCCGAATTCGTCACTGG
>NZ_JBXWSF010000025.1:0-46867 GCF_059613285.1 Ruegeria sp. BHSB058
CTTGCGGCAGCCGGGCGGAGCCTCGCACCCGACCCACCAGATATGGAGCGACGCCCGGCCATCACAAGAGGCCAGACGGCGCGGATCAGAGAATATTTAAACGTGTCGCGACAGCGTGCTGGTTTGATTTGAGGCCTGAGCGGACCTTCAGACCATTTGGGGCTTCGCTCGTGCAGCTTTATGCGAACCGCACTAACTGGACGTTGGGCCAGCTGTTTTCCCTGCTGGCCTAGTCGATCGACTTGTTCTTCTTTCCTGTGCATTCTGAATAGTGGCTTGAGGCCTTGGGACCTTCGTCGACCTGTCTCTCAGACAAAATACCGCAATCTTGTTAGAGAAACGTAGGGTGACAATTGACGAGTAGTTTGCATAGCTCTTCGAACAACTATTACGAGATTCGAAGAATGCCCTCACTTATTCCTAATATTGAAAATAGAGTCCGAAAACTGCCCAAACCAGCTGATGCTGCTCATGCGCTTCAACCGCTTTTTGAAGCTGTCAGCAACGCACTTTACGCAATTGAAGATCGAGTCGAAGCAGGGTCAAAAGTCGACGGACTGGTCCGGATCGAAATCGAAAATTTATCGAAAGCAGACAAGTTTCGTGTCGAGATCACGGACAATGGCATAGGCCTAGATTTGAGAAGGTACGAAGCATTCCAGACCATTGACACTGACTTCAAACGGGCGAAAGGTGGTAAGGGTGTCGGTCGCTTGTTTTGGCTGGATGCTTTCAAAAACGTCCGCGTTGACAGTGTCTATTGGTCAGAAGGTGCCATCAATCGGCGGTGCTTTAAGTTCGTGCTCAACAATGACGAGCAGATCGTCGAAGAACACCTCGAAAACGGGTACACGGGGCGCTCCGAGATCGGTACCACTATAATCTGCGAAGGTTTGCGCACAGATAGTTACCGTAAGCACTTTCCAAAGCAGAAATCATCATTCCTCAGGTACTTCAGCGCCCACTTCATCGCTGATTTTCTTGTTGGACAAGGCACTGCCGTCCAAGTAACGCTTGATGGAGACGTCACGAATTACCCTTCTGCTATTACCGACTTAGTGATTGGACGCAAACTGGACACTGGGAATTTCGAAGTTGAAGACTTCGGCACATTCTCAGTAAGCGGCTATGCTTGCGAAAAAGAAGCAAGCACCGGCTTAGAAGGCAACCACCAACTTCACCTTCTGGCAAACAATAGGACTGTAGAGTCTCGCAAAATCGACGGACTGATAGGCCTTAGTAGCATCAGCATTGGAGATAGAGACGATTTGTACTTTCATGGGTGCGTCAGAAGCGAATACTTTGACGAACGCGTCAACGAGGGCCGAACAGCATTTAATATTCCGGAAGCCAAACTAAAAGAGATCTCTAGAGCCTGCGTAGAACAAGTGCGCAAAACGGTCTTATCCGACCAGGTCAAAGAATATGAAGCTTGTCGAAGACAAAGCTACGATGACTTCGTTGTAAGGCATCCAATTTATGGGTTTGACGAGCCAGAGGTGCAACTTAACCGCGTACCCATCAATGCTACAACTCCCGAAGAGTTTGCGACTGGGCTAGTGAAATATCAGATTAGGCGAGACGAAGAACGTCAGGTGGCAATGGAAAAAGCCATTCAATTGCTCAAGGAAGACGAAGACGTTCCTAAGAACTTTGAAGAAACATTAGAGCGTGCAGTCAAAGAACTTCAATCTTCAGAACAGCTTGCGTTGGCTCAACACGTCGTCCGTCGAAAACTCGTCCTCGATTTGTTTGACCGTTTGCTGACAAGGGTTCGCGAACGAGATGGGAAAAAAGATGATTTTCATCTGGAAAAAACTCTCCATTCCTTCATCGTGCCGATGCATGTTCGCGGAGATGATCCAACTGAGAAGCGATCACGTTCACATGACTTGTGGATACTGGATGAACGCCTTGCATTCACGCGAGCTTTTTCTTCCGACAAGCGTTTCGATAACCTTCTTGAGAACTCCGAGAACGCTGACCGAGCCGATCTTTTAGTATGGGACTATGCCAGCGGCCTCGGCGTTGGAGACCCACAAAGGGGTGGTGAAAAAGTCGATACGAGCCGTCCGTTAGATAAAGTAATGATTGTTGAATTCAAAAAACCCGGTCGTAAAATCTACGGTGCGGAAGATCAGATTCACTTTCAAATCACCAAGTACATCGATGAGTTGCGTGGTGAAGAGGTCGAAGGATTTGGGAGAGAGCGAATTAGAATAGCGGAAGACTGTGTTTTTTACTGTTACGTCGTAGCTGACATTGTCGGAGACCTTAAGAAGCAGCTGTCTACTTGGCCAAAAACTGCGAATGGACAGGGTAGAATTATGCCCCTACAGGGTGATGTGAACGGCTCAATCGAAGTCGTGCAATGGCAAGATTTGGTGAACAATGCTTGGGCGCGAAATGAGGCTACGCTGAATGCAGCTGGGCTGCGCAGGGGTTGAGGTACTTATTGCTGCAATGGTAGCGAACGGCTGATTTGTAGCCTTTTATCTTGCCCAATAGTTTGCAGGCGCGGCTAAAATCGGCAAGGTCCCGCACTGCAGACCAACATGACGTCAAGACATGACCAAATCTTTCTGGACGGGTTCGTCCGGCCGGAAAATCCACTCCCATTTGCTGCGTTCGGCAGGGCGGGAAGGCGGCGGTGGGGGCGCGATTTGACCGTTCCGGAACTGTACAAAATGGCACCTTGCCCTCTGGGACCGGTACAAATTGGACAATTCATCCGGATTCCGTGCCGTCGGCCTCCTTCATCAGCGCTTCCAGCCCGACCCTGTAGTTCGGATAGATCAGCTCGATCCCCAGCTCATCCTTGATCCGATCATTGTGTACCCGCTTGTTTTCCATATAAAAACTGCGGGCCATCGGGGTCATGTCAGCCTCGTCGAACGGCACGGCGGGCGGCAGCGGCAACCCCTGCAACTCAGCAGCATACCCAATCACATCCTGCGGCGGCACCGGCTCATCATCACACACATTGTAAATCGCACCCGGATTTGGGCGTGCCATCGATGCCGCCAGAACCTGTGCGATATCGTCAACGTGTATACGGCTAAATACTTGTTCAGGCTTGATAATTCGCCGCAACCCACCTTTTCGCAACTTGGAAAATGGTCCCCGCCCCGGCCCATAGATTCCCGCCAGCCGGAAGATGTGCAGAGGCAATCCCGGGATAGCGGACCACTGTTCCTCGGCCATCACCCGCCAGCGCCCGCGCTCGGCGGCCGGTTCCGGTGGCGTGGTTTCATCCACCCATCCACCATCATGATCGCCATAGACCGCCGTTGTCGACAAATAGCCGACCCACTCGAGTTGCCCCGCCCTCGCCACGATCTCATCGCCCAGCGCGGCAAGTACAGGATCACCCGCCGAGGTGGGAGAGGTCGAGATCAGCATGTGAGTCACACCATCAAACGACGGCAAGGAACCCGGCCAAATAGTCGGCTCTGCTCCGGATTTCTGAATTTTATCAACCTGTTCTGTGTTTCGCGTCGTGCCGATAACGCGCCATCCACGGGGGATCAGCAGACGCGACAGCGCCTGAGCAGAATATCCGTGTCCAAAAGAAAGAAGTGTGCCTGTCATGTTACCTTGATGGGCTGCAATGCTGGACGATGCAAGCGCCCGATGGACGCACTTGATTCGAATCTCCCCTTGGGCCTTTCATGGGGCATGAGCAAAAAGACACCCGACCTGCACGCCGCCTATGCGCTGGAAACACCGGAAGACCACAAACGGCTTTATGCCGAATGGGCCGGTGATTATGACGACAGTTTCGCAGCGCTCGAAGATTATCAACTTCACGTCCAAACCGCCCGCGCCTTTGTTGCCGCCGGGGGGCAAGGTCCGGTACTGGATGTGGGAGCGGGAACCGGACTGTGCGGCGCGGTGCTGGCCGGTTTGGGCGTCGGCCCGATCGATGCCACCGACATAAGCCCCGAGATGCTGGCCGAAGCGATGCGCAAGGACATCTATCGCGATGCCATCGAGGCCGATCTGAACCTGGGTATTCCAGTTCCACGGGAAAACTATTCCGGGATCGTTTCCTCGGGTACTTTCACGCACGGCCACCTTGGCCCCGAGGCGCTTCCTGCCCTGCTGCGGGTCGCCCGGCGTGGGGCGCAGTTTGCCTTGTCGATCAATGCAAAGCACTATGAAGCAAAAGGTTTTGCTGACATATTACGCGACTTGCAGAACGGACAGATTGAGAACCTGAAACTCAAAGAAGTCCGTATTTACGGAGATCTGGCAGCCGGACCGAACAAGGACGACACCGCCCTTGTCGCCCTGTTCGAAAAGACCTGAGCCGTCTTATTTCCCTTTCCAGACCGGATCGCGCTTTTCGGCGAATGCGCGGGCGCCTTCGAGATTATCCTCGGACGCATAAAGGATATCGACCGTCGCCAGCTGACGTTTGGTGATCCGATTCATGATATCCTGAAACTTGGAATCCTCCGCCTCGCGAACGATCTCTTTTATCGCGGAATAGACCAGCGGCGGGCCGCTTGCGAGAAGGCGCGCCAACTCCCAAGCGCGATCCATCAACTGATCGGGCGGGACAATCTCGTTCACCATCCCCCAACGTTGTGCCTCGGTCGCGTCAAACCAGCGGCCGGTCAAAAGCAACTCCATCGCGATATGATAAGGAATGCGTTTGGGCAATTTCACGCTGGCGGCGTCGGCCACGGTGCCCGACCTGATTTCGGGCAATGCAAAGGTCGCATGATCCGCTGCCACGATCATATCGGCGCTCAACGCCAGTTCCAGACCGCCACCGCAGGCTATTCCGTTCACTGCCGCGATAACGGGCTTGTTCATGTCGCGCAATTCCTGCAAACCGCCAAAGCCGCCGACGCCATAGTCACCATCGACGGCGTCGCCATCGGCTGCGGCCTTCAGATCCCAACCAGGGCAAAAAAACTTCTCGCCACCACCCGTCAGAATGGCCACGCGCAAATCCGGGTCGTCGCGAAAGTCGCGAAATACCTCACCCATAATCCGGCTTGTCTGCAGGTCGATCGCATTCGCCTTGGGGCGGTCCAGGGTGATTTCAAGGATCGCGCCATCACGCTTGGTTTTAACTGGATTCATGAGCTTGCCTTTCGAATGAGGGCATCCACAGCGACCGCGCTGGTCGCCGTACATATCAACGGATTTATTTCAACTTCACCAACGCTGTCCGCATTGGCAATGACATAGGCTTGCACCGCCTCGACCGCATCAAGCACCGCGTCGAGATCGACACCTGGTCTTCCACGATATCCTGCCAACAGCGGGGCGCAGGCCAAGAGATCAAGTGATTCACGAATGGCCGCGCGGGCGGAGGGGATCAGCATTGAGACGGTGTCGCGCAGGATTTCAGCCAGTATGCCACCTGCCCCAATAGTCAGTACATACCCATGCGCCGGGTCGCGGGTGACGCCCACCAACAACTCGGCAACGCCTCCGGTTGCCATTTCTTCGATCAGAACTTCCGGTGTTCCAACTTTGTCGACAGCATCTGCAATGTTTTTGATCTCCACGCCCAGCAAAACCGCCCCATGTTCGGACTTGTGTGCCAGACCAACGCCCTTGACCGCAAATGGCCCCTTCATGGATCGGATTGCGTTGACGGCTTGATCCGGCCGCACCGTCACGCTGCGAGGTATTTTCAGACCGAAGGCCGCCAACTCTGCCTTGGCTTCCGCCTCGGTCAGAACAACGTCAGCCTCGAGGTTTCTTGGCAACAACACGGCGTCCGCCAAGCTCGGCAAGGGCCGAGTCGCCGCCTCTGCTGCTGCCAAGGCTTCATGCAGGCCGGCAAAGGGAACAACCCCGCCAGCCATGAGGGTTTTTGCAACGGTTTCCGGCATAAGTTCTGGCAAGGTCGCGGCGACAGCGAATGGCTTCCCTTCTTGCGCACAGTTCAGCGCGGCTTGTGTCGCGCATTCCCAATCGGTGGCATCTGTGTGCGGATAGTCAACAATGGCTAATGTTAGAGCCACATCCGGACCGGTCATGCTCATCCACGCCCGGGTCATTGCTGGCGTATCGCGCCAGATATAGGTGTGATAGTCCAGAGGGTTCGCCAAGGCGACCATCGGCCCAAGTGCTGCGCGCAAATCAGCCTTTTGACAATCGGTCAGGGGCGGGAAATGCAAGTTACGCCCAACAGCCATGTCAGCGGTCAGACTGGCCTCGCCACCCGAGCAACTGATTGTGCTGATCCCGTTTCCTTCCAGCCGGCCTGAAACATGGAGCAGCTTCAACGTCTCCAGAAAACTTGGCACGTCGTCCAACCGCGCGATCCCAAGCCGGTCCAGAAAGGCTTGCGCACCGGCATCGCTGCCGGCAAGCGAGGCGGTATGCGACACGGTCGCGGTCTGTGCATGCGAAGACTTGCCCATTTTCAGCGCGACGATCGGTACATCCCGTTCACGCGCGCGGGCGGCCAGGGCTTCCCACTTTCTCAGATCACCAAAGCCTTCGATGTGAACGCCGATTGCGGTGATCCGGGGATCATCCAACAGGGCCATTGCGATCTCGGCCTGATGGGTCTGGGCCTGATTCCCACATGTCAGCATGAAAGCCAATGGCAAGGCGCGCCGCTGCATCGTCATGTTGATAGCGATGTTCGAACTTTGCGTCAGGATGGCAACGCCGCGGTCGACATGCCGCATGCCGTGCTGGTCCGGCCAGATCACGACGCGGTCCAGCGCGTTTATGAAACCATAGCAATTCGGCCCAAGGATCGGCATGTCTCCAGCCGCCGCCACCAACCGCGCCTGCAAGTCCGCTGATCCGGCATCCTCGGCCAGGGCCTCTGTAAAGCCGGAAGCAAAGCAGATCGCTCCGCCGGCGCCGCTTCGCGACAGAACTTCCACGGCCTCGATAGTGGCGTGGCGGTTGATGCCGATAAAAACGGCATCCGGCGCTTCGGGCAAGGCCTCGATGGTCGCGAACACGGGCTCACCGGCGATCTCGGTCGCCTTTGGGTGAACCGGCCAAACCGGGCCGGAGAACCCGAACTTTCGAACTTGCCGAATGATTTCGGCGCACCACACTCCGCCACCAATAACCGCAAGAGAACGATAATGCAGAACGCGTTTCAGAGACTCTAACTTGGTGGTTTCTCGCATTTCTGGAGTGAATTCTGACACGGAGGTCATGCCCCAAGCGCCCTCAACAAGTCACGGCTGATGATATGGCGCTGGATTTCCGATGTGCCGTCCCAGATCCGCTCGACCCGCGCGTCACGCCAAAACCGCTCCAGTGGATAATCGTCCATCAGACCCATACCGCCGTGAATCTGGATTGCGGCATCGGTTACCCGCGCCAGCATCTCGGACGCATAGAGCTTGGCCGAGGCAATCTCGCGGTTGGCAGGAAGTCCCTTGTCCAACCGGTCCGCTGCTGAAAGGGTCAGCAGATCGGCTGCGTCGATCTCGGTGATCATGTCCGCGATCTGGAAAGATACGCCCTGAAACTTGCCGATTTTCTGGCCGAATTGCTCGCGTGTTGCGGCGTAGTCCAAGGCATAGTCAAAGCACCTGCGCGCGCGACCGACCGACATGGTCGCCACCGTGATCCGGGTGGCATAAAGCCAGGTGTTCATCACCTCGAACCCGCCGTCGACATTGCCCAGAACCTGTGCGTCCGGCAGGCGGCAGTCGTCGAAATCAAGGATCATGTTCTTGTATCCCCGATGACTGACCGACTTGTACCCATCACGGATCGTGAATCCGGGCGTTCCGCGATCGACGAGAAAGGCCGTAATCCGCTTCTTGGGGCCTTTGGGTGTCTGGTCTTCTCCGGTCGCGATGAACACGATGAGGAAATCCGCGTGATCGGCACCCGAGATGAAATGCTTGGTGCCGTTGACCACCCAGTCGCCTCCGTCGCGGACGGCCGAGCATTTCATGCCCCGCACATCCGACCCCGCGCCCGGTTCGGTCATCGCCAGTGCATCCATTCGCTCACCGCGCACGGCGGGCATCAGGTAACGTTCAATCTGCTCGCCTTCGCAGGCCATCAGGATATTCTGCGGGCGCCCAAAAAAATGGTTCAGCGCCATTGACCCACGCCCCAACTCTCGTTCGACCAACGCGAACTCAAGATGGTTCAGCCCGGCGCAGCCGACGCTTTCGGGGAAGTTGCAGGCGTAAAATCCAAGTTCGAGCGTCTTGCGCTTTATCTCGTCCGCAATCTCCTTGGGCACTTCGCCGGTGCGCTCTACCAGGTCTTCGTGCGGATAAATCTCGTTCTCCACGAAACTGCGAACAGTTGCGGCAATCATTTCCTGTTCTTCGGACAAGCCGTATTGCATTCTGTGTCTCCGGACTGAGTTGGGTTTATCCTGAACAGGGTTGCAGCGATATTCATGCAGAAGTAGACATCAGTCATGCAAGATTGGATAAAATCAACCTCTGCAATGCAGCAATTCGGCGTGCTGCTGTTCGATGGCTTTTCCAATCATTGCCTTGCCAACACGGTTGAACCGCTGCGTGCCGCCAATACACTGTCGGGGAAGGCATTGTACCGTTGGCAATTCCTGTCGCTCGGCTCCGACCCTGTGACCTCATCCTCTGGCTTGCAGGTGTCACCGCATGACACGCTTGGCAATGCATCCGGCGACATGTTGGTCGTGATGCCGTCCTATGGGTATCTTGGGCACAGTGGGTGGCGCACGCAGGCAAGCCTGCGTTCGGCTTCGACCCGTTTTTCCATGATAGCAGGAATGGACACAGGAAGCTGGCTGCTGGCTGAGGCCGGGTTGCTGGATGGTCATCGCGCCACGATCCATTGGGAGGAGATGACCGGCTTTTCCGAACGCTTTCCCGAAGTCGATGTACATCGGGAAAGGTTCATCATCGATCGGCGCAGGATCACCTGTTCGGGTGCGATGGCCGCGTTCGATTTGGTAATGCACCTGATCGGACAAGACCACGGGCAGGCCCTTGCGCTGGAGGTAGCGCAGCTTTTTATGACGCGGGAGTCTGCGCGATCTCACAGTGGCGGCGCAGGGTCGTCCAGCGCTTTTGTAAACAAAGCTCTAGCGCTGATGCAGGAACACCTGGAAACGCCGCTGCCAATCCCGGTAATTGCCCGCCGCGTCGGACGGACACAAAAGGTGCTCGAAGCAAAGATGCGTGCCGATCTTGGTGCCGGCCCAGCGCAGGTTTATCGCCGCCTGCGCCTGAATTTGGCGCGCAAACTGGTGGTGGAAACCCAACTCTCAATTGGCGAAATTGCTCTGCGGGCAGGGTATGACGATCCTAGCGCCATGACGCGGGCATTCAGGACAGAGTTCGGCACCACTCCACGCGCGTTACGCGGCTAACCGCGCCCTCGATAGGTCGGCACGCCCTGATCCGGGATCCAGACACCTGACAGTTCCGGACCAGATTGGTAGAACACGTCGATCGGAATACCACCCCGCGGATACCAATAGGCACCCACGCGCAGCCATTTGGGTTTCAGCACCTCTTCCAGCCGCTTGCCGATGGTCACGCTGCAATCTTCGTGGAAGGCACCGTGATTGCGAAAGGCGCCGAGAAACAGCTTGAGCGACTTGCTCTCGACCAGCCAATCACCCGGAACATAGTCGATCACGATATGGGCAAAATCGGGTTGGGCCGTCAACGGGCAGAGTGAGGTAAACTCCGGCGCCGTGAACCGCACCGCATAGTCCGTTCCGGCCTGCGGGTTGGGTACTTTTTCCAGCACCGCTTCATCGGGAGATTTGGGCAACTCGGTCTTGCCGCCAAGCTGGGTCAGGTTCGCATAGATGTCTTGATTAGCCATGTTAGAGCCTCATACGCCGCGCCTGTTGCCCCAAATCAGGACATGCAGTTGCGGCAGGATGGTGGGGGCATACCAACGATCCCCCAGGGTTTTTTCGATCAGCCATTCATACCGGTTCATGATACCGCCCATGTCAATGACAGCATCATACGAGTCTGGCGGCGGTGGCGTGTGGTTGCCCGGTTGCAGATAAAGCGGCAGTTGCGGGTAGCGCGCGGCAACCTCGCGCGCCCAGTTGTAGTCAGCGTTATCAAAGACCACGATCTTGAGTACCTTATGCGTTTTCATTGCGGCACAAGCACCGAACACGTCCCAATCCATCACTTCACCGGAGGACGGCGGTTTGGGGCTGAGGATCAATGTTTGCAACTCGTCGAACCAATTCCGCGCGACCGAGCCCTGGGTTTCCATCACAAAGGAATAACCTTTGGACTTGCCCAATGAGATCACGGGCGAAAAGTCTTGTATGGCGGGATTTCCGCCGGAAATAGACACTGTTATTGGCATTTCTCCGGATAACTGTTCGACTTTGGCCATGATTTCTGCCGGTGTCATGGGCAACCATTCAAGGCGGAACCGACTGTCAACAGCATGCAGGCTGTCACACCACGAACAGCGATAATCACAGCCGCCGGCACGCACGAAAACGGTCGGCACACCGATCACGGCCCCCTCACCCTGAATGGTCGGACCGAAAATCTCGGCAATGCGCAGGCGCGTCATGGCCGGTATTCCGCCCATGTCTTTGGCGTCTCGCTGACGCGCACCGCACTGGTTTGTGCCCAGCGTGTCTTGCAGAATTCATAAACCTCTTTCGCCAACCGTTCTGAAGTTACCATGTCATGACCAAACACGTCGTTGAGGTGTCGATGATCCAACTCGTCATCGATCCAGGTTTTGAGCGGCTTCAACTCGCGATAGTCCACCACAAACCCGTTCAAATCCAGTTCGCTGGCGCTCAGTTCCACTTCGACCACGTAATTGTGCCCGTGCAATCGGGCACAGGGATGATCGTCGGGCAAGTCGCACAGCTGGTGCGAGGCCGAGAAATGGAACTCCTTGGTGATACGAAACATCAGGCCACCCCCACAGCCGCTTTCCAGAACTCCGGATCGGCATAAATGGTGGGGTCTTCGACACCTGCAATGTGAAACGCTTCTCGTCGTTCCACACAGGTACCGCAGCGCCCACAATGGGTTTCACCGCCCTTGTAACACGACCATGTGTCAGCGAAGGGAGTGCCATGCTTTGCGCCTTCGGTCACAATAGCCGACTTTGGCACCCGGACAAAGGGTGTATAGAGTCTAACACTGGCATATCCGTCCAGCGCCTTTGCCTGCATTGCCTCGAATGCTTCGGTGAACTCCGGCCGACAGTCGGGATAGATGAAATGATCACCGCCATGAACTGCTGTCGCCACAGCATCCGCCTGTTTGGCGGCGGCAACACCAAAGGCGATGGCCAGCATGATCGCGTTGCGGTTGGGAACTACGGTAACTTTCATTGTCTCTTCGGCATAGTGCCCGTCTGGCACATCCACATCGTCGGTCAGGGCCGAACCGCTGAGATGCCTTCCGATATGGCCCATGTCGATCAGGTCGTGCGGTACACCCAACCGGTGGGCACAACGGGCTGCGAATTCGACCTCTTTCCGGTGGCGCTGGCCATAGTCGAACGAGATCAGTCCGACCAAATCATGCTCGGCGGCCACCTTGTGTGCCAACGAAACCGAATCCAGTCCGCCAGAGCAGATGACAATTGTCTTCACTTTTCAGATCCTTGTTTTGTAGGCCGGGTAGGCTGCGACCGGCGTCCGGACCATCCGGACCGGGTGCGTTTAACAGATGGGCAGTGGGCAGGTAAAGTCCCTGACCCCAATTCAAGGACGATGCGGACGAAGACGACCAAGAAGCCTCCCCGCCCGATAGTGATGTGTAATTCAGGTGTACATCTGCTTTTTGAAAGCCCGGGTTCGGTCGGTCGCGGCTGCGGTTCCGTCGTGATAGGTGCCGAACCATTTGTCGAACGGAATTTCCGAAGTGCCATAGTTGCACTCGAAATACCGGTGATGCAGTTGGTGAAAGAAATCCCCGGCACGCGCGGCTTCTGTATCGTTTGCCTTGATTTTTTCAAAGCCGGAGTGTGACAGGATCGGGCTCACCTGCTGGAAATACACATGATACAACAAATGCAGCGGGTGCGAGGCCACGAGCAGATGGATGAAATAGGTCGTGAAGTAGAGCATGTTTTCGTACCAATGGTTCGAGATACCCGACCACGGCCCAACATTGACATTACGATGATGTACCGCATGCACATGCTTGTACAGTTTCGGATGGTGTTCCAACCGGTGGACCCAATAGAAATGAAGCCCTGACCACATCGGGATAAAGAACATCCACACCACGAACCAGACCGGCGCCTGTTCCCAGGTGATAACAGGTGCCCAGCCATTTGCCATCGCCCAATAGATGATCCACTGATAGACGGTTGCCACGGTCATCGCGCTGCCCAATGTCCACCAGATATTGTCCCATACCTGATTACGAAAGGTGAAAATACCGTTGTTGCGGGTCAGATCACGGCGGTCGAATTTCTTGTGCATTCCCTGGCCCTTGCGCATGTAGAGCCACCAGTGCAATCCACCGGCAACCAGCGTCTGAGGCACCATGTTCAACAGCCAGACACGGAACATCCAGCCAGGCGAAAAGCTCTGCATCGACTCAAGCGATGGCAAGAAAAAGACATAGGCAATGAACGCCACCGTCATGCACAAGGTGAGCGACGTGATCTGCAGCCACGCGCCACTGTACCATTTCAGAACCGCCGCGGGGCGTGGTGGCCAATTGAAAAGGGGGTTGAGGGGAACAGCCGTTTCGGGGCGATAATTCCAGCGGTTGGATTCGGGATCTTGTAACACTTCAGCCATGGTGTGAGCACTCTGCAAAGGGTGAGTCAGTTTGCGTAATCGGAGCCTTCAGCATCCAGAACGGCCTTGATTTCGCGCATATGCGCCTCGGCCTGACCGGGATAATCCTCAAGTTCCTGAGCGGTCTTTTCTGCGATTTCATCGGGCAGAACCCGCAGTTTTTGTCCGGTTTGCAACGCGCGGATATATGTTTCAGCCGCGCGTTCAAAATAATAGAGTCGATTGAAGGTATCAGCCGGGTCCTTGCCGATGACCAGTACGCCGTGATTACCCATGATCATCACGTTCTTTTTTGGGTCCGACAGCATCGAGGCACAACGCGCGCCTTCGCTTTCGAAAGCCAAACCGCCAAATTCTTCGTCAATCACATAGCGATTGTAAAACGTCGCGGTGTTCTGATCGATGGGCGGCAAAGTGCTGTCTGCGAGCGAGGCCAGAACCGTTACAAAAGTGGAATGGACATGCATGACACAGCGCGCGTGCGGACAAAGCCGGTGGATCGAGCCATGCAATCCCCACGCGGTAGGGTCCGGGGCGCCGGGTTTCTTCATTGTGTCCGGATCGTTGGCGTCGAGCAGCAGAAGGTTCGACGCCGTGATGCGCTTGAAATGCATCTGGTTCGGATTCATCAGGAATTGCGTGCCATCCTCGTTCACGGCGAGGCTGAAGTGGTTGGCAACTCCTTCGTGCATATTCAGTCGTTCGGTCCAGCGAAAGGCAGCAGCCAAATCCACGCGATCCTGCCAATGGTCGATGTTGGGACGCAGGTTGGTGACACTCATGGCGATTCTCCTGAGGAATAAGGCAGCGACTTCGGTCATCTGAAAACCTGCATGCGCAGTGTGATTTTGACCAACGAAAAAAAAGCGGCTACTTCATTAGCAAAACTTATGCCAAGGTTATGCAAATGCAGACACGCCTTCCTCCGCTCGGTTGGCTTCGCACGTTCGAGGCAGCGGCGCGCCACTTGTCTTTCACCGGCGCGGCGCGGGACCTGAACATGACGCAAAGCGCTGTCAGCCAGCAGATCAAATCTCTGGAGGGCCATCTAGGCCGACCCTTGTTTCATCGCCGCCCGCGTGCACTGGAACTGACCGAAGCGGGAATCACCTATTTGCCGGTCGTGCGCGACGCGTTTCGGACCTTGCTGAGGGGAACGCAGGCCGTGACCGGAGACCGGAAAAACACCGTTCAGGTTCAATGCAACATCACGTTTGCTGTGAACTGGCTTGGCCCGCGCCTGCCGAAGTTCCGAGCAATGCATCCCGAAGTGCACCTGAGCATCTATACCGAGCTGTGGGAGCCCCGGGAAATGGCCGAAGGCGCGGCGGTTGAGATTCGGTATTCGCTGCGCCCAGCGGATACGGTTCGGACGGAATTGCTGACAACCGATTACTATTTTCCTGTCTGCGCCCCGAGTTTCCCGGTCACGCTGGAAAACCTGCACGACCAGCCGCTTTATGACTGTTCAAACTTATTGGCAAATTGGGCCGCCTGGGCCGAAGATATGGGTCTAAATTGGCAGAATCCTCCGATTACCTATTCCACCACATATATGGTCGGTCTTTCTGTAGCCATGGCTGGGGGAGGGCTGTGCATGGGTCACAAAGTGATCGTTTCGCGCCTTTTGGCCGAGGGTCGGCTGGTGGCGCCATTCAAACACAGCGTACTGATGCCCGAGGCCTATTATCTGCTGTTGTCACCTCAAGCCGAAGAGATGCCTGGAGCAATCTCGTTTGCAAACTGGATACGGTCCGAAATCGCGGCCGAAGAATACAAATGAAGTTCACACGATGTCATGCCTCGTTCGTAGGCATCAGATCTTTTGGACGACTAGGCACCCAAGCATATCCATTTTCGCACAGAATGTACGCCTCGCGCAGACCATGCGGTTTGTCCGTCGCTTCTTGCAATACAGTAACACCGTATTTCATTGCCTTTGCGACCGAAACGTCGGGGTTTGTGTCATATAGGCGGATCTCGATACCAACACCCCTAGGCGGATTTTCTGGAAGGAGGCCTTGGAGGGGATTGGAATGATACGTTGCGTCGGAATGCAGCTGAAACACCTGGTTTCCATACGTAACGATTGCGAAGTCTGCCGTAACTTGATGACATTTCGCCGCAAAAACAGTCTCTAAAAAATGGCATTCAGCCTTCACATCCCGAACGAGAAGGTTCAATCCGATGCCCTTCAGGGACCGGCCGAACGTATCGGCCTCTATCGTTTCATAATCCATGGCGAGAGCTTCCTTGTTCCCGATCAGCCGGTCAAGCAGTGTTTCGTGATCCTTTGGTGACAAACGCATCACAGGGGTTGCGCACGTCCTGACATTCGGGAAAGTTGAGCCATGGAACACACACCTTTCCCAACCTGGCCCGACGTTGCACCTCGGCTCATTGCCGTTGCCGCAGGACGCGAGGCAGCGGATACCGTTGTCCGCGGTGGTATCTGGGTCAACGTGCACAGTCGCGAAGTGCTGTCCGACCATTCGATAGCGATTGCCGAAGGTCGGATTGCCTTTGTCGGACCTGATGCGTCACACTGCATTGGTCCCGATACGCATATTATCGAAGCACAAGGCCGCTACATGATCCCCGGACTTTGCGATGCCCATATGCACATCGAGTCGGGTATGCTGACGCCGGCCGAATTTGCCCGCGCCGTGATCCCGCATGGCACCACGTCGATGTTCACCGACCCGCATGAAATCGCCAATGTGCTGGGGTTGGCCGGTGTACGCATGATGCATGACGAAGCGTTGATGCAGCCGGTCAACATCTTCACTCAGATGCCGTCCTGTGCACCCTCCGCTCCGGGGTTGGAAACCACCGGGTATGAAATCTCGCCAGAAGACGTGACCGAAGCTATGGCCTGGCCCGGTATCATCGGGTTGGGCGAGATGATGAATTTTCCTGGCGTATCGAATGCCGATCCCAAGATGCTGGCCGAGATTGCAGCGACGCAACGGGCAGGAAAAACGGTTGGCGGACACTACGCTTCACCTGATTTAGGGCCTGATTTTGCTGCCTATGTCGCCGGAGGCCCTGCTGACGATCACGAAGGAACCTGCGAAGACGATGCCATTGCCCGCGTACGTCAGGGCATGCGGTCGATGATGCGGCTAGGCTCGGCCTGGTACGATGTGGAAAGCCAGATTACCGCCGTTACGGAAAAGGGTCTTGATCCGCGCAACTTCATCCTGTGCACCGACGATTGCCATTCAGGCACGTTGGTCAATGAAGGCCACATGAACCGCGTCGTCCGCCATGCCATTGCGTGCGGATGCGATCCGTTGGTCGCGCTTCAGATGGCGACGATCAACACAGCAACACATTTCGGGTTGGAGCGCGAGATCGGCTCCATCACCCCAGGACGTCGCGCAGACATTATCCTCAGTTCAGATCTGCGGGATTTACCCATCGATGTGGTCATCGCGCGGGGGCAGGTGGTGGCCGATAATGGTGAGATCAAGGTTGATTGCCCACATTTCGACTGGCCGGACACGGCCCGAAATACGGTGCATCTAGGGCATTTGCTGACCTCTGCCGACTTCGAAATCCATGCTCCCGGCGGCGCAAACCAGGTGCGTGCCAATGTGATCGGCGTGGTGGAAAACCAAGCCCCGACCAAAGCATTGAAAGTTGAACTTCCGGTTGTCGACGGTTTGGTAGGAGGTGATGGCGAGACTTGCCAGATCGCATTGGTCGAACGGCACCGAGCAACCGGAGGAGTCACCAACGCTTTTGTGTCCGGGTTTGGGTACAAAGGCAGGATGGCAATGGCCTCGACCGTGGCGCATGACAGCCATCACATGATTGTCGTCGGCACCGATCGGGAACAGATGGCCCTTGCCGCCAATCGCCTGGCCGAAGTTGGCGGCGGCATCACCATTTTTCGCGATGGCGAAGAACTGGCATTGGTGGAGCTTCCAATTGCCGGCCTGATGTCTGACAGCCCAGCCACCTTGGTTGCGGCCAAGGCTCAGGCCATGGTCGATGCAATGCAGGACTGCGGTTGCAAATTGAATAACGCCTATATGCAGCACTCTTTGCTGGCGCTGGTGGTCATTCCCGAACTTCGAATATCCGACCTTGGGCTGGTCGATGTGCGCACATTTGAAAAGATTGACCTGTTGGAACCGCTTGAATGACAAGAATAGGAATACCCGAATCTCCGGCAACGGAATCCTTTTCCGACCCAAACGCCGCTGTAAGAAGGCTGGAAGAGTTGTACCAGCAAGCTACGCAATATCTGTGCGACCGGTTCTCGGAAACTCTTAAAAACGGGCCACCGTCAGGGCGCTTTCGTGCATTTTACCCCGAAATTCGGATCAAGACTTCATCTTATGCACATATCGACAGCCGTCTGAGTTTTGGTCATGTCGCTGAACCTGGACATCATGCCACGACAGTGACGCGGCCCGACCTGTTCCGATCTTACCTGACGCAGCAGATTGCATTGCTGATCAAGAACCATGACCAGCCCGTGTTCATCGGACCGTCCGACACGCCTATCCCGGTCCATTTCGCGGTGGCCAACAATTCCGATCTAGTCGTTCCGCATCAGGGCGCGGCAGGTTTCACGTTGCGCGATGTCTTTGACGTGCCGGACCTGACGACTACGAATGACGATATCGTCAACGGGACCCATGTTCCCGAAAACGGAACCGGTCCACTGGCGCTGTTTACCGCGCAGCGGATTGATTATTCGTTGGCGCGACTGGAACACTATACCGCCACGAAAGCCGAACACTTTCAAAACCACATTTTGTTCACCAACTACCAGTTCTATGTATCCGAGTTCGAGGCTTATGCGCGCGCGCAGCTGGCCAATCCGCAGAGCGGTTACACGAGTTTTGTTTCCACTGGGAACGTCGAGATACTTGAACCCGAAGCACCGATCGACACCCCGCTGAAGCTGCCGCAAATGCCGACCTATCACCTCAAGCGCGCGGATGGATCGGGCATCACGCTGGTCAATATCGGCGTCGGTCCATCAAATGCAAAGACCGCGACGGATCATATCGCGGTTCTGCGTCCGCATGCGTGGTTGATGGTAGGTCACTGCGCGGGGTTGCGGAACACTCAGGCGCTGGGCGACTTCGTTCTTGCGCATGCCTATCTGCGGGAAGACAAGGTGTTGGACGACGACCTGCCGGTATGGGTTCCGATCCCGCCCCTTGCCGAGATTCAGATTGCGCTGGAAAAAGCTGTGGCCGAAGTCACGGAGCTGGAAGGATATGAGCTTAAGCGTATCATGCGCACCGGAACGGTTGCTTCGGTCGACAACCGGAACTGGGAATTGCGCGACCAGTCCGGACCGGTTCAGCGGCTCAGCCAGTCGCGGGCCATCGCACTGGACATGGAAAGCGCCACCATCGCGGCAAACGGATACAGGTTCCGGGTTCCATACGGCACGTTGCTGTGTGTTTCGGACAAGCCGCTGCACGGCGAACTAAAGCTTCCAGGCATGGCCTCATCCTTCTATAACACTCAGGTAAACCGCCATCTGGCGATCGGAATCCGAGCAATGGAGGCCCTCAGAGGGATGCCATTGGAACGATTGCACAGCCGGAAATTGCGTTCTTTCGACGAAACGGCCTTTTTGTGAAGCAAAAAAGCAACGAAATCCTCATATTTTTGGGGATTCCGACGCTACTATTCGTTGTGTTCCCCCACAATATGCCGTTACAGTTGCGCGGTGAGGCCCTATGGATCGGGCACTGTAAGGAGACCAAGAAATGGCAAAGCCTATGACCAAGACTCAGCTGGTTGCTGCTCTCGCTGAGGAAATGGGAACTGACAAGAAATCCGCAAACTCCGCACTGGAGGCCATCACCGGCCTGATCACGCGCGAAGTTTCCGCCGGCGGTGCGGTCACCCTGCCGGGCGTTGGCAAGATCTATTGCCGTGAGCGCCCTGAGCGTCAGGTTCGCAATCCCGCCACCGGAGAGACCTTTACCAAGGAAGCCGACAAGGTTGTGAAAATGACCATCGCCAAAGCGCTGAAAGACAGCGTGAATGGCTAATTCGTAATACCCACGAATTTGGAAAGGGGTCGCTGATGCGGCCCTTTTTCTTTTGTAACGTCGAAACTGGCGACACTTGGCTGCGACTTGGCGACAGATCTCTTGCGACCCACCAAAAAATGCGAAACAGTCCGACCAGTCACGTTGGGGGGTTTTGTTGGATCTTCGTGCCATTGCCATGGGGCTGGCCTTTGCCTTTATGTGGTCATCGGCCTTTACGTCGGCGCGCATTATCGTCGCGGATGCATCGCCGTTGTTTTCGTTGGCTTTGCGCTTTCTGATTTCTGGGGTGATCGGTATCCTGATTGCAAGAGCGATAGGACAAAACTGGCGCCTCACCCGCTCACAATGGTACGCGACGATTCTGTTTGGAATCTGCCAGAATGCCCTTTATTTGGGTCTGAACTTCTATGCCATGCAGACTGTCGAAGCGTCGTTGGCGGCCATTATTGCTTCAACGATGCCGTTGATCGTCGCTTTGGCCAGTTGGGTCTTGTTCGGTGAAAAACTGCGCCCGCTCGGTGTCTTGGGGCTTTTGGCAGGTTTCGTCGGCGTTGCCCTGATAATGAGCGAAAGGATCAGTGCGGGGATCGACCCGTTTGGTGTAATCCTGTGTGGAATTGGCGCATTGGCATTGGCCTTTGCAACACTGGCGGTGCGAGGGGCCACGTCGGGCGGAAATTTCATGATGGTTGTCGGGTTGCAAATGCTCGTTGGATCGGCAATCCTTTTTGTTGCCGCACCGGTCTTTGAAAGTATTCGGATCAACCCGACTTGGCCTCTGGCGCTGGCCTTTGCCTACACGACGTTCATTCCCGGACTGACAGCCACATTTGTCTGGTTTCTATTGCTCAACCGCATTGGCGCGACCCGTGCGGCCACCTTTCATTTTTTGAATCCGGTTTTCGGTGTCGCCATCGCCTATGCCCTGCTGGGAGAGCGCCTTGGAATACTGGATGCCATCGGCGTTGCCATAACCACAGTTGGCATCCTTGCGGTGCAACTCTCACGGCAACCTTCTTCAAAAAACGCATAGATTGCCAAGGCATCACTTGGCCGACTGTTTCCACTGTCGTGCCACTTGCACGTCTGCGCGAGCAGGTTGAAATATGTCTTTGCTTTCCGCAATCGGCACACCATTTACTGCGAAAGTATAGCCAAAACAGGAGAGGCCATGACCCGGTACAAAAAGGACCACGAGGCCATCGCCGCACTTTCCCGTGAGGAGTTTCACGTCACGCAACGCAGTGGAACAGAACGCCCGGGAACAGGCAAACATCTGTACAACAAAGAACCCGGCATCTACGTCGATATCGTTTCGGGCGAACCTTTGTTTGCGTCGACACACAAATACGAATCCGGTTGCGGCTGGCCGAGTTTCACAAAACCCATCGAACACACCCATGTCGAAGAGTTTGAAGACCGCAGCCTGGGCATGATCCGTATCGAGGTACGTTCAAAACACGGCGAAAGTCATCTCGGGCATGTTTTTCCGGATGGCCCGCGCCAACATGGCGGACTAAGATATTGTATCAATTCGGCCGCACTTCGATTTGTGCATCGTGATGACATGGAAGCCGAAGGTTATGGCGAATATCTGGATCAGGTGGAGGATATCTGATGAGCGAACAACGGGCCGTTCTAGCCGGAGGGTGTTTTTGGGGTATGCAGGATTTGGTCCGGAAACTGCCCGGGGTCAATCGAACCCGGGTCGGCTATACCGGTGGCAACGTACCTAACGCGACCTACCGCAACCACGGAACCCATGCGGAAGGGATCGAGATCTGGTTCGATCCGGCAAAAATCTCATTCCGCCAATTGTTGGAGTTCTTCTTTCAAATTCACGATCCGACAACCGTGAACCGTCAGGGCAACGATATCGGGATGAGCTATCGCTCTGCCATCTATCATGTGGACGAGGATCAAAGGCAAGTCGCGCTGGAAACAATCGCAGATGTGAACGCCAGTGGATTATGGCCAGGCAAGGTCGTGACCGAAGTGGAACCAGTTGGCGATTTTTGGGAAGCCGAACCGGAGCATCAGGACTATCTCGTTCGCCTACCCAACGGTTATACTTGCCACTTTCCACGACCAGATTGGGTGCTGCCAAAGCGGGCTGATGCAGCTGAATAGGCTCTGACAACGGAAAGGCGCGGGTTTTTGCCGTGCCTTTTTCAGCTTGTTGCGACGCGCGGGCGGCCGCTGGCTTCGACCGTCAGCATGCCTTCGACAAAAACCTGTCGCCCTTCGACCTGCACAGATTTGATATCGCGTTCGACAATGACACGGATATCCTCGGCACCGGCAGCCTTGGCCGCACTTTCCGTCTCAGCGCGCAAAACTGCTTCGAGCAACGCCAGAGCTTCGTCCGAGTTTCCGTAATCTTCAGGCCCCTCCTCCAAATGCACCCGGAACCGACCTTCGGACGGGCTAGTCACGGTACCGGCTCGCCGGATCGTTACGCGCCCAACCACAGCACCGATCGCGTTTGCCACGCCCGCATGTTCCGGTAGAATCATATTCGACCGCAGTCTTTTCCCGACCGCAGGATAATAGCTTGGCGCCGATGCACCCAGCCCCACCACATCCACGTTGAGCGCAGCATCCAAAGCCAGCAAACCGCGATGCGCGGAAAGCCCTCGATGCGTCAGAATATGCCTGGCCAGTTGCTCTGGCGGAAGGCCGAAATCCTCTGCTTCTTCGGAGAATGCAGTCTCTAACAGGGTTAAACTTGTCTGCTCGGTCAGTTGATCGATGATTGCCTGTGCAAGTTCCTCGGCGTTCTTTGCCAGCCTTTCACCGGATCCGACTCGCTTTCTGGAATAGAGTTCCAGCGCTTTTTGGGCTGCGTCTGTGTCCCAGGCATCCAGCCGTCCGAGAACGTGACTAGCGTCCGAAGGCGTCACGCCCGAGATCTGAACAATGCCTCGGTCCACCAACCGCGCCAGAGCGCTGTTTTCCATGCGCGTGTGCAGCAACTTTCCCAGCGGCAGAACCTGATCACCCAGCCTTTCCAACAATATCCCTTCTCGCGGGCCAACTCCTTCGGTCGGAACGCCGGGAACAATACGGGCGAAACGGGCATCGTGTTCGCTGACCGATGTTGAACGCAACTGTTCGTCAAGGATGTCGTGTATGGCGTCGCCTTCTTCTGCAGCAATCAGGGACACAGGCAAAACGCGTCGAGGACCAAGGAAAACGCCCCCTGCCAACCCGTCGGTAACAACGTGAACCTGACTGTCTCCGCCCAGACCGTGCGTGCGCATAGCGACGGCCTCAACCATTGTCCGAAATCCGCCAACCCGCGCACCTGCCGGATCGATGGCTGGTTTTCCGTCACGGATCAAGGCCACGTCCGTCGTCGTTCCTCCGATATCCGAGACAATCGCGTTTTCTACTCCGGTCAGCCAACGCGCGCCCACGATCGAGGCTGCGGGGCCGCTCAGAATCGTTTCGATTGGTCGCTCACGGGCTTGTTCGGCACTCATCAAAGCACCGTCCCCCCTAACGACCATCATCGGCGCGGTTACCCCCATTTCGCGCAGCGTATCCTGCGCCCGCCCGATCAGTCGATCAATCATACCGATCAGGCGAGCATTCAAAACGGCCGTTATTGCGCGTTTCGGCCCGTTCAACTTGGCCGAAAGCTGATGAGAACAGGTGACAGGCGCGCCGGTCATCTCGGCAATGATCCGCGCCGCTTCCAGCTCATGGGCCGGATTGCGTGTCGCAAATTGTGCCGCAACCGCGAATCCAGAAATCCCCGTGTTGGTCTCGAGAAAGTCCCGCAAGGCCGCGACATCAAGTGGCTGAATCTGATTGCCCGCGTGACTGTGCCCGCCGGAAATCTCCAGTGCGGGATCGCCTTTCAGCGCATCGCGCAAGCCGTGCTTTTCAAGATCACCGTCGCGGAACCCAACATAGATCAACGCCACCCGCCCGCCTTGGCCTTCGACAAGCGCATTTGTGGCGAGAGTCGTAGAAAGAGACGCTAACGATACCTCGCTTGCGGATATGCCAGCCTGTCCCAGGACCGCCGAAATCGCCTTGCCCACACCAATCGCCAGGTCGACCCGCGTAGTCAACGACTTGGCCGAGGCGACGACCTCTTTCTCGTCCTTGACCAACACGGCATCAGTATATGTTCCGCCGGTATCCACACCCAAAGCTAACGCCATCGGGTCTCTCCTTCTATTCGCTGTTGCGGGGTTTAGCGACTTGGCGTGATGCGTCCAGCCTGTTTGCGTCATTTATGACAACTGTTTCACCGCCCAGCGCGCCGCGTCCGCGACTGCATGGTCGGGATCGGCCGTCAGCGCACGCGCGGTTGGCAACAGTACCGCTGAACCGGAGTTTCCGATGGCGTAAAGCACATTTCGCACAAACCGGTCCCGGCCAATTCGTTTGATTGGAGAACCAGAGAACATCTGTCGAAAGGCCGCGTCGTCCAGAACCGCAAGTGCTTTCAGCCTTGGTGCCTTTAGTTCATCGCGCGCAGAATAGCGTATGTCGCTGGCAGCTACGGCGAACTTGTTCCAAGGGCAGGCGGCAAGGCAGTCGTCACAACCATAGATGCGATTCCCCAGCTTTCCGCGCAATTCTTCATCCACCGGGCCCTTGTGCTCGATCGTGAGATAGGAAATGCAGCGGCGAGCATCCAACTGATAAGGGCTTGGAAAAGCGTTCGTGGGGCAACTGTCCAGACAAGCTCGGCACGACCCGCAGCGATCCTTTTCTGCACCATCTGCAGGCAGATCGAGGGTTGTGAAAATCGACCCTAAAAAGGCCCAATTTCCCCAATCCCGGCTTACCAGATTCGTGTGCTTTCCCTGCCAACCAAGGCCAGCCGCCTGCCCCAGCGCCTTTTCAGGAACCGGTGCGGTATCCACAAAAACTTTCACCTCGCCGCCCGCTTCGGCAATCAACCAGCGCGCCAGCCGTTTCAAGCGCTTCTTGACCAGATCGTGGTAGTCCTTGTTCTGAGCATAGACCGAAATTGCTCCGGATTCCCGCTCCGCAAGTATGGCTGTAGGATCATGTTCGGGTGTGTAGCTTTCCGCCAACATGATCACTGACCGAGCTTCCGGCCACAACGCCGCTGGATTGCCGCGCCACGCCATCCGCTCCGCCATCCAACCCATTTGACCGTGAAAACCAGATGCAACAAATGCGGCCAGTCGCTCAGGTGCCTTCGGCACATCCCAAGGCCGGCAGACGCGACAGGACACAAACCCTTCCTGCAGCGCCATCGCGATCAGCTTTTCCTTCAACTCCTGGCTCATGCTTCTTTCTGGTCCCAAATACCCCGGGGGAGACGCCCGCAGGGCGGCGGGGCAGCGCCCCCGAAACTGCTCAGAAATCAAGATCGGCGTAATGCGAAGGTGGCCTGAATCCGGGCACCTGATCCGCCAGTATCGACCGAAAGGCCGGGCGCGACTTGATCTTGGCATACCAGTCTTTGACCACCTGGCTGCGATTCCAGTCTACGTCGGATATATAGTCCAAAGACGACAGATGGGCAGCCGCGGCAAAATCCGCCAGCGTCATCTGATCCCCCGCCAGCCAGCGTCGGTGATCCAGAAGCCAGGCCATATAGTCGAGGTGGTATTTGATGGCGCGGGCACCATCCTTGACGTTCTTGCTGTCCGGATACCCTTGCCCCGTCACTTTCTTGTTGACCCGCTCGTAAAGCAGCTTCGAGGTTACTTCGTGGTGAAACTTGTCATCAAACCAGCCCACCAGTCGTCGCACCTCGAACCGGGCCTCGGGCGGCTTGGGCATCAATGACGGTTCAGGCCGGGTTTCCTCGATATACTCGCAAATCGCAGCGCTTTCAGCCATGACATGACCATCCAACCGAAGAACCGGAACCTTGCCCGCAGGGTTTCGGCGAAGAAAATCGGGATCTCCTTCCCAATAGCGCTCCTCGACAAGTTCGACTTCGATTTTCTTTTCCGCAAGTGACAATCGAACCTTGCGGCAATACGGAGACAGGGGAACGTGAAACAGGCGCGCCATGTAAATCCAATCGAACGAGTGACGGTGTCCCAGCAATAGCCTTGCTGGCCTTCTGGTTTCAATCCTCGAAGCAATCCGAGCGACCATCTGCGCGGATGGTGGCCGCACCGTCACGGATGGCTGCGGCCCGCCGTCGGACGCGCACAGATGGATCAGTCACCGACCTGCGCCGCGGGGACGGCAGGATTGCAGCAATCCGCGCTGCCTGCGTTTCTGACAACTCGGCTGCCGGAATACCAAAGTACTTCCGCGAGGCGGCCTCTACACCAAAAACGCCCTCTCCCATCTCTGCGACGTTCAAATAAACCTCTAATATACGGCGCTTGCTCCATAACAATTCGACGACAGGCGTGATCGAGGTTTCCATCGCCTTTCGAACCCAACTGCGCCCCTGCCAAAGAAACACGTTCTTGACCACCTGTTGTGAGATGGTTGACGCGCCGCGCTCGCTGCCTTGTTCGATCGCAGCCCTGATCGCGGTTACGTCGAACCCCCAATGCAGGCAGAAATTCGCATCCTCTGCCGCGACTGCCGAGCGGGCCATGACCGGCGCTATTTCATCCATCGCCACCCAATCGCGTTCGATTCTCCCTAAGCGCCGCCATTCTGCCCAGATCGTGTGGGTGACCGGTGGATTGACAATGGAGTAAAGTGCGACAAGCGCCACAATCAAACCAGCCACACCAGCAGCGACCAGGGCTGCAATACGCGTGACCCGACGCAACAGCCCCGTGCGCCCTCCCTGTCGTGAACCAACTTTCTTTTTGCCGCCTGTTTTGCGCGCTGCTTTCTTTGCCATGCCCCAGCTATAAAAGGGCTTGGCCGTCAGAAGAAAGCCCTAAATTGCGACCAATGCAGCCTCATACGCCTTCAGAACAGGGCGGGTGGCCAGAAACGCCTGGGAACTGACGTGATCTAGCTTGGGGAACAGAGCCAGAATCTCTGCCTGCGTTTTTCGGTCCGAGGCCGCCAGGGCATTTCCCGGGAAATAGCTCTCACTGGCCGCGCCATTGGCGAAGATCACTTCGTGTTGGGCGAAAAGCAGATGGATATAGTCCACATTCCCGCCTTCGACCCGAGTAACGGTTGTTCCGTTAACCATTGTATGCGCTGGTACAAGCACTTCCTTGTGACCAAAAAAATATGCGCTACGCCAATCTTTGATCACCATACGATGTTGGGGCGAAACCATCAGAGGACGAGTCAGACCAAGAATACCCGCTTCGAACCGGATCGGTGCAAGGGTTCCCTCGGCCATGACTTGCGTGCGTCCTATCCACAGTATTGGCTGATGGCCGTTGTCCGCCGTGACAACCAAATCGCCGGGCTGAAGGGCTTCGATGGCCTGTTCGCCGGTCGGTGTCATGATCATCGTCCCTGGCGTAAAGCACGCAGGCCCGAGGTCATCCGGGACAATGAGAGGACCTTGCGTTGTTACGAATGTCGAACTTACGAATGTCCCTTCTTGCAAAAGCTGCCCATCGGTGGGTGTGAAAACCCTAAGACCACCTGCAAGATAAAAGGTTGTGCCAGTATAGGTCACTTCGCCCACACCAGGGACATCGATTGTAACTGTATCACCCGGCCAGGATTGGATGACGTCAAAGCCATTGACGGAATCTTCGTTAAAGCGATCCACATCACCATCATCGTTTTGGTCGACAAGATCGTAAAATTGAACCTGCAAAGTCGATCCGACGTTCACAGGATTTGCCGGGTCCAGGATAAAAAACTGGTCTGAATATGTTGTGGCCATCCGCCGTTCCTAACTCGTAATTCTAACAATGCTACCTGAATACACGTCAAGCAGCCCAAATTGGGGTAACAACTGGTCGTTTTTTGGGAATTTCGCAAGATTTTGGCCGCTCTGCAACCGGCATCAATAAAATACCCTTACGCGCTTTTCCAACGCGTAAGGGAACATCATTTTAGTCGGCGGCTACTCGGCTGGAACGGCAGTCCGTTCGACACTCAACGGATAGGCCAGTTTGTCGAGCATCTCTTTTGGACAAACCTGTAGGAAGTTCGATTTTTCAACTTCCCAATGCTGCAGGATGTCCAAGGCCTTCCGGCTGCCGGTCTCCTGTGCATGCCGTTCGACTAGGCCCTTCAGTTGATTTTCCCAATGCTCTGCTTCCACCGGACATGTCACCAAAGTTTCTTTGTTCATCAATACTTTGGACTTACCCTCAGGGTCGTAGAGATACGCCATACCTCCGGTCATCCCGGCTCCGAAATTGGCCCCGATATCACCCAGAATGACTGCGACACCGCCCGTCATGTACTCACATCCGTTGGAACCGCAACCCTCAACAACAACGGTTGCGCCCGAGTTGCGAACTGCAAATCGCTCACCAGCGCGCCCGGCGGCGAAAAGGAAACCATCGGTTGCGCCATACAAAACAGTGTTTCCGATAATGGTGTTTTCATCGGCGTGCAGGGAGCTGATTTGTGGCGGGCGTACAACAATTATCCCACCCGACAGACCCTTTCCAACATAATCATTGGCGTCACCAGAGACTTCCAGCTTGAGACCCGGGGCCGCAAACGCGCCGAGCGACTGCCCAGCCGACCCTTGCAACTTGACGTGCAGGTGGTCCGGTTGGAAGGTGTTCCTCATGCCAAAATTCTGCACGATATGGCTGGATACACGTGTGCCTACAGTTCGATGCGTGTTTTGCACGGCGTAGGACAGTTGCATCTTTTCACCGTCCTTCAGGAATCGCGCCGCATCGCGCACAATTTCGGCGTCCAGCGTATCGGGAACCGAATTGCGCTCCTTGTCGCGGTTATAGACAATGTCATGAGCGCCATCGACTGTGATCAACAGTGGATTGAGATCCAGATCGTCGAGGTGCGCGGAACCCCGGCTGACCTGCGCCAACAGGTCGGCTCGCCCGATGATTTCGTCTACCGAGCGCGCACCAATTGAGGCAAGAATCTCCCTCACTTCCTGCGCATAGAAAGTGATAAGGTTTACCACCTTCTCCGCGCTTCCGTTGAACTTTGCCCGCAGGCTTTCGTCTTGCGTACACACACCAACAGGGCAGGTGTTCGACTGGCACTGTCGCACCATGATACAGCCCATCGCAATCAGCGCGGCGGTACCGATGCCGTATTCCTCGGCCCCCATCATCGCCGCCATAACGATGTCACGCCCAGTGCGCAGGCCACCGTCGGTCCGCAGGGTCACGCGGCCCCGCAGGTTGTTCATCGCCAGAACCTGATGCGCCTCGGTCAGGCCCATCTCCCACGGCAGACCAGCGTATTTGATCGAGGTCGCAGGCGATGCGCCCGTACCGCCATTGTGACCTGAAATAAGGATAATATCCGCTTTGGCCTTGGCCACACCAGCAGCAATCGTACCAACGCCCGAGGACGCCACCAGCTTGACCGTCACCTTGCAACGCGGGTTGATCTGTTTCAGGTCGTAGATCAGCTGCGCCAGATCCTCGATCGAATAGATATCGTGGTGCGGCGGCGGTGAGATCAGCGTCACGCCCTTGGTCGAATGGCGCAGGCGCGCAATCAGGTCGGTGACCTTCATACCCGGCAACTGACCACCTTCGCCGGGTTTTGCACCCTGAGCGACCTTGATCTCAAGCTCTTCACACTGGTTGAGGTATTCCGCGGTCACGCCAAACCGGCCCGAAGCCACCTGTTTGATCTTGGCCGAAGGGTTGTCGCCATTGGGTTCAGGCACGAAATGCGCCGGATCTTCGCCACCTTCGCCACTGTCGGATTTCGCACCGATACGGTTCATCGCCACGTTCAGTGTTTTATGCGCTTCTGGCGACAATGCACCCAGCGACATACCTGGCGTAACAAATCGTTTGCGGATCGAAGTGATCGATTCCACCTCTTCGATTGGCACCGGCTTGCCCAGCGGTTTGAAATCCATCAGATCGCGCAGATGAATTGGCGGATTCGACTGCATCTTGGCCGAATACTGCTTCCAAAGCTCATACGAAGCCTTGTTGCAGGCCATCTGCATCATATGCATCGAGGTCGCTTCCCACGCGTGGGTCTCACCCGATTTCCGCGCCTTGTAGAATCCACCGATGGGCAACACGTCCAGACCGCTGTCCCAACCCTTGGCGTTGATTTCTTCGGCCTTGGCCTGAATCCCCTTGATGCCGATACCCGAGATACGGCTGGTCATGCCTGGGAAGTACTCGGCGCACATTGCACGGCTCAGTCCCACTGCCTCAAAATTCAATCCGCCACGATAGGAAGACACAACCGAAATCCCCATCTTGGCCATGATCTTGAGCAGCCCCTGATCAATAGCCTCGCGATAGCGCGCAATGTTCTCGGTCAGGCTGCCTTCAAGCAGGCCACGCTCGATGCGATCGGAAATCGAATCCTCCGCCAGATAAGCGTTAACAACGGTCGCGCCGCAACCGATGAGCACCGCAAAATAGTGAGGATCGATGCATTCCGCCGAACGTACGTTCAGCGAGCAAAATGTACGCAAGCCCTTGCGAGTCAAATGCGAATGCACGGCACTGGTCGCCAGGATCATCGGCATCGCCACCTTGTCAGTGCCCGAGTGTTGGTCGGTCAACGCCAAATGTCCGGCGCCAGATCGCACCGCTTCTTCGGCCTCGGCCCTGATGCGGGTCAGCGCTGAACTTAATGCACCCGCTCCGGGTTCGAAGGTGCAGTCGATTTCGACTAGCGGGGCATTGAAATGGTCCGCCAACTTGTCCCATTGAGCGTTCCCGACAAAGGGGCTTTCCAGAACGATGATCTCGGTCTGGCTGCTGTCTTCGTCCAAAACGTTCTTCAGGTTGCCGAACCGGGTCTTAAGACTCATCACGCGGTATTCGCGCAGCGAGTCAATCGGCGGGTTGGTGACCTGGCTGAAGTTCTGACGGAAGAAGTGACTAAGCGGGCGGTACAATTTGGACAGAACCGCCGACGGGGTGTCGTCACCCATCGAGGCCAACGCCTCCTTGCCGTCTTCGGCCATCGGCGCAAGGATCTGTTCCAGCTCCTCGACGGTGTAGCCAGCCGCGATCTGGCGCTGGCGCAACTCCTGGCCTTTGAACAGCGCTTGTTCCACGACGCCCTTCAGTTCGTCTTCGAGGTTGTTGATCTTTCCGACCCAATCACCAAATGGCCGTGACGCCGCCAGCAGATCTTTCAACGCCTTGTCGTGATACAGCCGACCCTCGGCCATATCGACTGCGATCATCTGGCCTGGACCCAACGCGCCTTTCTGCACCACCGAAGCTTCGTCAATCGGCACCATCCCCGCTTCGGAACCTGCGATCAGCAAGCCATCGCCGGTGACCACATAGCGCATCGGGCGCAGGCCGTTTCGGTCCAGCCCACCGCAAACCCAGCGGCCATCGGTCATTGCCAGCGCGGCGGGGCCATCCCACGGCTCCATGACCGAGTTGCAATATGAATACATGTCGACCCAGGCCTGTGGCAGTTCAACCGCCTGCTTTGACCAGCTTTCCGGAACCAGCATGGTTTTGGCCATCGGCGCATTGCGGCCCGCCCGCACCATCACCTCGAACACGCAATCCAGCGCCGCCGAATCGGATGCCCCACCCGGGACGATCGGTTTGATATCCTCGGCCAGATCACCAAAGAAAGTACTCGCCATGCGGATCTCATGGCTCTTCATCCAGTTCAGGTTGCCCTTGAGTGTGTTGATCTCACCATTATGGGCCAACATGCGGAACGGCTGTGCCAGCCACCATTGGGGAAAAGTGTTGGTGGAATAGCGCTGGTGATAAATCGCAAAAGCGGATTCGAACCGTTCATCCAACAGATCGGGATAGAACACGGCCACTTGTTCGGCCAGCATCATGCCCTTGTAGATGATCGAGCGACAGCTCAACGATGCGATGTACAGACCCGATATTCCGGCGGCATTTGCAGCCTTCTCGATCCGGCGACGGATCACATAGAGCTCGCGCTCAAAGGTCTCTTCGTCCACCCCTTTTGAGTTCGACAGCAAAATCTGCTCGATCTCGGGTCGGGTCGCGTTGGCTTTTTCCCCAAGACACGACACATCGACGGGCACATGCCGCCAGCCATAGATCGAGTAACCCATCCGCAATACTTCGGTTTCCACGATGGTCCGGCAGCGTTCCTGGGCACCAAAGTCGGTGCGCGGCAGAAACACCTGACCTACAGCGACCAACTCATCCATGCGCGGCTTGTGGCCGGTGCGTTCGATCTGATCATAAAAGAACGGAACAGGGATTTGCACATGGATACCTGCGCCATCGCCAGTCTTGCCATCTGCGTCAACCGCACCTCGGTGCCACACGGCCTTGAGCGCTTTGATCCCGGCCTCTACAACTTTCCTGCTTTTCTTGCCGTCGATGGAAACCACAAGGCCCACACCGCAGGAAGAATGCTCTTCTTCCTCGGAATAGAGACCGTTATCGGCCATCCACTTGCGCTTTGCTTCTTCGGCCCGCACCCAATCGGCATCGTATTTGGTCATTGGCTGTCTCCTTGTTCCGACGGGGCGTACATGGCCATGACCTCTGCTTCTGTCATTTGCCGGCGTTCGCCTTCGAACGCATAACCCTCGGGCTTTTTGTCGATGAAAAGTTCGAGTTTCAGTGTATTGCCGCCAGCGTTATCGAAAAGCCCGGCAGCCATCTGTGTTTGTCCGTGCATTTCTCCGGGTGCTGTTAGGCGATACCACAGGGAAGAGCCGCACTCGTCGCAAAAAGCGCGTTCCGCCCAGTCTGACGACTTGTAGGTCTTTACCGGTCCCAGGGCGGCATACCCTGGCTCGGCTGGAAAGCTCATGTAGGCGCCGCTGCTCCACCGGCGGCACATATCGCAGTGGCAAGCGCCCAGTGTCTCTCGCGCGGGGGTCGCTGTAACCGTCACCGCGCCACACATGCATTGGCCTTGTAACTCGCTCATTCGGTTGATCCCGTTCTAGCTGGCCGTAGTTCAGCTCTATTCCGCAGCAACCGCGGCCTTAATGTTAAAACCCTCGATAATCGCGTTGGCACAGTCGCGACCATCTCGAATGGCCCAGACTACAAGCGAAGCGCCGCGAACGATGTCACCGACGGCGTAGACGCCGTCCATCTCGGTTGCGCCGGTCTGGAACGCAGCCTTGATCGTGCCCCAACGGGTCACGGGCAATTCGGGCTGGCCAAACAGCGTGGGCAGGTCTTCGGGCTCAAACCCCAATGCCTTGATCACCAGATCGGCATCTTCAACATAATCGGCGCCTTCGATCACTTCGGGTGCTTGCCGGCCCGAAGCGTCCGGTTGACCCAACCGCATCTTCTGAACCATTACGCCTGAAACCACATCGTCGCCGGTGAATCCCTTGGGCGCGCTCAGCCACTCAAACACCACGCCTTCTTCTTCAGCGTTTTGAACTTCGCGTTGCGACCCGGGCATGTTGGCGCGGTCGCGGCGATACAGGCATTTGACAGAGGTCGCACCCTGACGGATCGACGTGCGCACGCAATCCATTGCGGTATCACCACCCCCGATGACAACCACCCGCTTGCCATCGGCATTCAGGCGGCCGCTGTCGAAATCTTCGACCGAATCGCCAAAGCTTTTCCGGTTCGACGCCATCAGGAAATCAATCGCCTTTTCAATGCCCTGCAATCCGCTGCCCGGCATGGACAGATCGCGTGATTTATAGACGCCGGTCGCAATGATGATCGCGTCATGCGTTTCTTGGATTTCGGCGAACTTGGCTGCATCAACATCACAGTTCAGCACGAACTGTACCCCACTATCCTCAAGTAGTTTGTTGCGGCGCATCACCACGTTTTTTTCCAGCTTGAAGCCCGGAATGCCATAAGTCAGCAATCCGCCCGCGCGGTCATATCGGTCATAAACAGTCACCTGAATACCTGCCTTGCGCAGCATGTCAGCGGCGGCCATTCCGCCGGGACCCGCGCCGATGATACCGACGCTCTCAGTGCGCTCGACGCCCGGTTTTACCGGCTTGACCCAACCTTTTTCCCAGGCTGTGTCCGTGATGTATTTCTCGACCGAACCGATTGTAACCGTGCCGTGCCCGGATTGTTCGATCACGCAGTTGCCCTCGCACAGCCGATCTTGCGGGCAGATCCGGCCGCAGATTTCTGGGAACGTATTGGTGGCCTGACTGGTTTGATAAGCCTCTTCCAGTCTCCCCATTGCGGTCAAACGCAACCAATCGGGGATGTTGTTGTGAAGCGGGCAGTGGCTTTGGCAATACGGTACGCCGCACTGACTGCAGCGACTGGCCTGCTCCGCTGCTTTCTCGGCGGCATATTCCGCATAAATCTCGTTGAAGTCTTCCTTGCGAAGATCTGCAGCACGCTTTTGAGGCATGTCGCGTTCAATCTGCACAAATTTCAGCATCGGTTGCGTGGCCACGGGTAGACTCCATGATTTGGCTTGGTCGCGCCTGCATACGAAACCCCAATTGAAATTAAAAGTCAATTGTGCTGACCTAATATAGAATTTATTTTTATGCCAGTCAGCTTTTCACAATAGCGTACCCCATTATTAGGTCCGTTTCGGATATAATTGAGTTCTTTCCTTTTGATACAAGACACTTATACCAGTTGGGTCAATGCAGACGAAACAACAGCTGAGCAGCACAAATGAGTCTATTTCACTTGGTTCTGGTGGCGGTCATTCAGGGGATCACCGAGTTTCTGCCGGTTTCTTCGTCAGGGCACCTGATTTTGCTACCGAATCTGACCGGGCTTCAGGATCAGGGGCAGACCATAGATGTCGCCGTGCATGTCGGAACGTTGGGCGCAGTGGTCCTTTATTTTTGGTCTGACGTTAAGGTCGGCCTGGCTGGTCTGCCGCGCGCGCTTACTGGCAACACGGACACGGCAGGCTCAAGGCTTGCAATGGGATTAATCGTAGCGACTATTCCGACCGTTGTTGCCGGCGCGGTCCTGCATTTCACGGGTCTCAGCGGTGCGCTCCGGTCGACGGCGGTTATCGGCTGGACAATGTTGCTTTTTGGTCTGTTGCTTTACTTTGTTGACCAGAAAGGCCCGCAGGAAAAGAATGCCGCTGATTGGGGGCTGCGCGACGCTTTGATCATGGGCCTGTGGCAAACGCTGGCTTTGGTCCCAGGCACGTCCCGATCCGGCATCACCATCACCGGTGCCCGGCAATTGGGCTATGTACGCGCGGAAGGTGCCCGCATTGCAATGCTCATGTCCATTCCAACAATCATTGCTTCGGGGGTTTTGCTGGGGGCAGAGGTCGCAGCCGACGCCAATACTCAATTGGCCAGAGACGGCGCAATTGCTGCTGCGTTTGCCTTCCTTTCGGCGCTGTTGGCGTTGTCCCTGATGATGCGGTTTTTGCGCAGCACTACATTTACCCCATATGTGATTTATCGGGTCCTTTTGGGCACGGTGCTGTTGGCGATTGCCTATGTCTGATCAGACTTCCAGGTTCTTGGCCGAGTTCTGAATGTCGTCGTATTGCCCAGATGGGCGGAACTTCCACAGGTACTCCGGCAACACGGATTCCATCGGAGTCGGCTTTATGTCCAATTCCGCAAACCCGCGCGCGCCCTCGGAAACCACATTGTCGCGCCCCAGGTTCTTGAGCTGCTCGCGCGTCAGAATGTTGTTCGGAAACAGCTGAAAACTCACGAACTTGACGACATCCAGCAATCCGGCCATGATCCGTGCTGCCCAGAAAGGCAGTCCGATAACAATACGACGGCGATGAATTATCTCAAGCATTTGCACCATTAATTCGCGGAAACTTGCGGCTTCTGGACCACCCAACTCATAAACACCCGCTCCAGCCTGACCCAGCACGCCTTTAACCGCAGCATGCGCGACATCGTCGACATAGACCGGCTGAAACCGCGTATCCGCGCCGACCAATGGCAAGAACGGTCCCATCCTGGTCATAGCAGCAAACCGATTGAAGAACTGGTCTTCGGTTCCGAAAACAACCGAAGGACGCAAAACAACGGCATTTGGCATGTGGCGCAGAACGGCCTCTTCGCCTCTGGCCTTAGTTCTGGCGTATTCACTGTCCGAGTCCGCGTCCGCTCCGATGGCCGAAATATGAACCATTCGGGCCACACCCTGTTCGGCAGCGATACGGGCTACTCGTTCTGCGCCATCGATTTGAACCGCCTCGAAGCCGTTCTTTCCCATCTCGTTCAGAACACCAACGCAATTGACCACGGCATCCGCTCCGCTCATCGCCAAGGCAACCGACGCATCGTCCCGGATATTGCACAAAACCGGCTCGACCTGACCGACGGCGCCATAGGGTTTCACAAACATCGCCTCATTCGGGCGGCGGACCGCGACACGCACGCGCCACCCTTCGATTGCCATGCGCCGCGTGATGTAGCGGCCAACAAATCCCGATCCGCCGTAAATCGTGACCAGTTTTGACATAGAAGGGCTCCTGTTGTCTGGATCTTGATCCGATCTACCTTTCCTTCCCACATCAAACAAGGCGCAAAAACGCCGCGCGGCCACCATGACCAGGGTGGTTTCCAGTGTCTCGGAACTGCTTCGACCGATGGTGTCGAAAAAACTTTCAAAATTCGTTTCGAATCCCATTGACGCTGTTCGTCAGTCGGCTTAAACGCCCCCTCACGACACCTGCCCAGGTGGCGGAATTGGTAGACGCGCTAGCTTCAGGTGCTAGTGTCCGTATGGACGTGGAGGTTCGAGTCCTCTCCTGGGCACCATTTCTCTCCCCAATATTACTTATTACGATTTGTTTTCCAACGAAAACACTTACGGCAAATGACTTCCACCACCGAGGTTTGGGTTCTGTCGCAATCTTTGGTTCCACCTGTCAGACCGAGTGTCATTTTGGTACGCATGCTCCACATAACAGGAGCAGACCGAGACAATCTCATTCAAGGGTGCACACTTTCGGAAAGAAGTGATCGTGTACGCTGTTTTATTCGATCTCCGATACGGTGTGTCATATCGGGATCTGGAAGAAATCATGGCCGAACGTGGCGTTGAATGATGGCACACAAAGGGAGAGCAAACTCGATCTACGAGTGGCCCTGAAAATTGGGGCAGGTCACATCGACCAAATAGTCCCATAGGAATGCATGGCTGTTCTAGAGCGGCACACGTCGATCAGTTCAGTGTATTTGAGCAGCCTCATCTGACTGGTCGTATCCGTCCGATAAAGTCGCGTATCAATTTGGCGCGCGGTCTTGATGTTCTCTAAGCAGCCTTCTGAGTTGAATGGCGAACGAGCGGGCATTTTCAGCGCTCAGTCTTAGCGACGATTGTCGGGAGCTTGGCACATCGACTGAGCCGTCGAGGCTACGAGTAATGTAGCTCCAGTTGGGCGCGATGTTATCAAAACACAAAGCATCCCATGTTGCGGAGCCCGGTTCTATGATTTCGCCAAGATCGTCGCAAGCCTGTTCAATCAGATTGCTCCATACGGCTAGCTCTTGGAACAAGCAGCGCTCCCGGGCGAGGTTTGGGTTTGCAGCAATGCCAAGTTGTTCGCCCATGCAGGTGTAGTAAGGCACATCAAAACACTGGTGCTCCGCATGTTGATAATCAAACAAACAAGCGCTTAGCGCTTGCGTTTCTCGCTGACCTGCACTGTCAGCCCATGCAGGGTCCGCCAAGGTTACGCCCATGGTGAGCAAGCAAAGCAGTCTTACTATGCGCGCATACGGCATCGCTTCACATGCCTTGCTTGTACGACCAAGGCATCAATGCATCTGCCCCGTAGGAAAAGATCTGCCCAAATCCTTCGATTCTGTCCTCGATTCCCACGCGGCGCAGGCAACTCCAGAAATGAGCCTGATTGCTTGTCAATACAGGTTTTCCGGTTGCTTGTTCAATCTCTTCGATGACCTCCAGAGAGCGAATACCGCTGCATGACAGAAAAATTACGTCGGCGTCGGGTTGGTCAATCTCACAAGCGAACTTTTTCCAATAGGCCGGTGTCACCCTGCCGAAATCCAGTCCTTTCGCCAAGTTCAACCCCTGAATGTCCAACAGATCAAACCCTTTTCGGACAAGAAAGTCGGCCTCAACTGTGTTGATCTCGTCAAGATAGGGGGTGCCGACTACGATCCGTTTTGCCCCCAATGCTCTGAGGGCATCAACCACACCGGTTACCAAACACATGGGTTGCGCCCATGGCGCGCCTTTGCGGATTTCTGCAAACACCCGTTCCTCGCCATTCACGATAGAACCACTGGTGCAACAATAGCTAACAACGCTTGGCCGGACATCGGGTTGTAGCCGCGCCGCCGCTTCGGCCATGTGGTCAATGTGACGTGCAAGTGTTTCGTTGGTCGTATGATCCTCTGTCTTCAGGCGCGTGATATGAACGCCGACACCTGCCGGGGCCATCGCGAACAGATCGGCTTCGCAGGCCAGATCTGTGGACATGAGGATGAAACCCAGACTGGCGCGATGATGCCTGCCCAAATCCATTTCCGGCGTACGGGCCGCAGATTGGAAAAACGTGCCGGGAGTGTACATGGCTTGTTGTCTCGCTCAGATGATCGGCAGTTTCGATGGTGCGCGGGTTGTCAGCAATTCTGCCCCTGATGCACGGATTACGATGTTTTCTTCGTGCACCATGATTTGCCCATTGCCATAACCAAGCGAAGGTTCCAGCGTCAGCACCATGTTCTCTTCCAAAACGGTTTCGTCAAAGGCCGCGTGCGATGGCCACTCGGTCAGTTGCATCCCCAGACCGTGTCCCAAGCGCCCGACGTCCCCGCCCTGATCGTCCATCTCGCGAATGACCGACTGCATTGCATTGAACAAATCCCGGCAGGTCGCCCCGGGACGCGCAGCATCCATGCCGGCCTCGGTTGCGCGCCACAAGACATCATAGGCCTGGCGCGAGAGTTCGTCTGCCCGTCCAATGGCAAAATTCCTGTCGAAATCGCAGAAGTATCCATCCCAGGTTGAGCCGGTATCCAGCATCAGGATATCGCCTGTCTGCAAAGGCCGTGTTGAAGGCGGCGAAATAACGTCAGCGTACCCGTCCTGATCGGCGCCCCCGACAAGATAGGGAACATCATCGACACCCTGCAACAGCGCCTCGCGCCGGAAGGCGCGAAAGACGTCGTCCAGCGGCATATTTTCCTGTACGATCTCGGGCACCCGAGCGAATGTAGCCGAGGCTAGTTCACAAATATAGCTGAGCTTTTCAATCTCGGCCTCGCTTTTGACTATTCTCAGCTTGCGTATGAGGCTTGTTGCATCGCCGATTTTCAGGCCTGGCAGGCCACCCATCAACCGTTCAAAATCACCGAGAGGCATACGAAGATGTGTTTCGTGACCTTTCATGATGCCAATGGCCGCTTCTGACTTGGCCAACGGGGTCAAAAGGTCGGTCAACAAACTTATACCGTCGTCCCCCGGTGCAGGGGCGCTCCATGTACGGATGTCGTCGATCCACGTCGTTCGCATAAGGGCCGCCCCAATCTCGGGGATGACAGCGATTGGCTTGCCAGTGGCAGGAACGAAAAGGAACCACGGGCGGGTTGGGCTTTGCCAGAACAGGGTATGAAAACCACTGAAATACCGGACCTCAGGCTCGGTCGTGAGCAAAAGACCCTCTAGGCCTTGCCGCCCCATCAAGGCCTGCGCCTTGTTTGTCCGGATGGCAAACTCGTCGGAATCAAATCCACGCTTGGGTTGGTCACGCATCTTCGGTTTCCGCCATGATGGCTTGGAAGATCGCTGGGTCCGTTACTCCTTCGGACCCGATCAAAAGGACAGTCGAGCTGGCATCCAGACCAAGTTCACTCGACAGTGCAGAACTTTGGCGCGCGGCGATCAACGCGGCCAGCCCCGCCACGGCGCTTTCCCCCGCTTCGATTGCCGGGTCTTCACAAGGCGGGCGCGCCAAAAGACGAACTGTCGGCGCCACAATGCTGTCCGGGATCGTAATGAAATCCGACGCTTCTTCGGCAAGGATTTCCCATGCCATTTCAGAAGGCTCACCGCAAGACAAACCAGCCATAATGGTTTCTTCCGCGATTTGCACTGCTTTCGGCACCCCCGCGCGTGCACTTTCGAAAAGGCAAGCGGCCAGTTCTGGTTCGACAATGACGACGCGAGGCGAATGCTCGCCCCAGTACTGCCTCAGGCTGGCGGCGACCGAGGCCGCCAGGCCACCAACCCCACCTTGCAGAAATACATGTGTTGGCGGTGCCTCCAGAGCTTCGCAAAGCTCGCGCATCATGACGCCGTACCCAGCCATGACATCACGTGGAGGTTCGGAATATCCAGGCCAGGACGTGTCCGAGACCACGAACCAGCCGTTTTCCTCTGCTTCTTTTCGGGCCAGATCGACCGACGCGTCATAGTCACCGTCGATCCGGATCACCTGAGCACCGAAATCGCGCATCGCCTGCGCTCTGCCCTCGCTTACCTCGGCGTGGATATAGATACGACAAGGTGCGCCGAACCGCTGGCAGCCCCAGGCAAGAGAGCGGCCATGATTGCCGTCGGTAGCCGAAACCAAAGTGATAGCGGCGCAGTCATCTTTGAACTGCCCATTTCTTATGTCACCCAGAGTAACGTTGGTTCCTTTCAGCCGGGCCAGTTCCCGCTGAAGGACACGCATCGCGGCATAAGACCCGCCGAGAGCCTTGAAACTGCCCAATCCAAACCTCGGTCCTTCGTCTTTATAGTGAATGGAACCAACACCAATCTTTGCCGCCAGCCCCTTGAGCGAAATCAATGGTGTTGCCCGATACCCATCCCACTGCGTGATTTCGTCGACCGCGCGCGCAAAATCCTGCTTGGAAATGACACGCAATCCGGCATCACCCTGTCTACGCGCCGTAGAATGGTAGCCCAGTTCAGCTGTCAGAAACTCTCTCATCATCGTTCAGTCTTTCTGTCTTGCAGGCAACCGGTGTCGTACCAATTCCGCCCAAAAGCGCGCTCCGATTGGTAGCAACGCATCGTTGAAGTCATAGTCATCAGAATGAAGCGGTTGACCATTGGGGCCACTCTCACCATTTCCCAACAGCATGAAGCAACCGGGCACAGCAGAGGCGAAGTGCGCAAAGTCCTCGGAAAAGCTCATTGGTGTTCTATCTGGAATCGTTTCCATCCCAAGTTTTTGCGCCACTTGCACCACAGCGTTTGTAGGTTCGGGCGCGTTGAAAGTTTCAACGAAATCGGTGTCAAAGGACATTTCGACGGAAACACTATGCGCTGCTGCGATCCCTTCGACAATTTGGCGCATGAAACCCGCGATTGCTTTGCGATCCTCTGGAGCTCGGGTTCGCACATCGCCCTTCAGAACTGCGTTGCCGGGCAGGACATTGCGCTGACCATCGGTTATGAACTCGGTCACGGAAACGACCGCGCCCGCCCCGGGCGCCATTTTACGTGAGACGATGGTCTGCATCGCCTGCACTATCTCGACGCCGACCACAATTGCATCCACACCCACCTGCGGCATCGACGCGTGGCCGCCCTGACCTCGGATCTTGATTTCAAACAGGCTTTCGCTGCTGCAGATTAAACCGGAACGGGTAGACAATTGGCCAACAGGAGCACCCGGTAGATTGTGGATTGCATAGATCTCTTCGATGGGGAAGCGTTCTAAAACCCCTTCTGCGATCATTTTTTTTGCGCCAAGGCCATGTTCTTCGTTCGGTTGGAACAGAAAGACCACAGTGCCGTCAAATTCGGCGTCGCCTGCCAGTAGCTCGGCCGCCCCAAGAAGCATCGCCATATGACCATCATGACCGCATGCGTGCATCACGCCTTCTGTCAGGGAAGGGTAACTATGGGTCGACCGTTCGGTGATCGGCAGGGCATCCATATCGGCGCGCAAACCTATGGCGCGATTGCCGGTTCCACTTTTTAGAACGCCTACTACGCCGGAGCCGGGATGCACCTCGATCCCCAGTTTCTTCAAATGATCCGCGACAAATGCTTTGGTTTTGGTTTCGTGAAAACCAAGCTCAGGGTGCCGATGCAAATGACGCCGGACTACCTTAGACCGCTGATGAAAATCCGACATATAGCCCTCCTTGCGAGCTACAAATTAGTCGCATTACTAGGGTTTTGGGCGTTGAAAATCCTCAGGACCGTACGAAATTTATTGCCTTTTTATTGTTATTGTACTTTTTTAGTAAGAATGGATGACAAGGACCTCAGCATCTTAAAGTTGGTTCAGGCCGACGCTAGGTTGACCGCCGAAGCAATCAGTCAAGACGTCGGTCTTTCGCCCCCGGCAGTGCAGAAACGCCTGAAACGATTGAGAGATTCCGGCGTTATCGAACGTGATATCGCCGTACTTTCACCTGCAAAGGTCGGCCGCGAATTGACTGTTATCGTCGACGTGATACTGGAGAGAGAAAGTCGCGCGCATCTGGATGCGTTCAAGCGAAAGATGCGGAATACGCCGTTGGTACAACAATGTTATTACACAACTGGGGAAGCCGACTTCATACTCATCCTGGCCGTCAAGGACATCAAGGAATACGAAGTGTTCACTCAGGAGCACTTCTTTGATGAATCTAATATCAGCCGCTTCAAGACGTCTGTCGTCATGGACAGGGTCAAGGTCTCGCTTGACGTTCTTTGAGTTGGGAAAAAGCCAGAAACGAAAGAAGCTGGCATCCCAAAATGCCAGCTTCTTCAGAGTGAGTGGTTCGGCGCTTTGCCGGACCGGGGAAATTCTATTGATAACATTAGGCTAAAGCCCACCTTTCTGATATTAGGGGTTTCCCGTAGGATCGGGATTTTTTGCATTTCCTAAACGCGAAAATGCGTGCAAAAAAGGCCGGTCCAAAGACCGGCCCATGAAATATTCGATTTGAGAGTGGTTAGTTCGATGCTGCGTTCAGCTTTTCGTTTTGCTCACGCAGGCTGTCCGAAATGATCGCGTACCACTCTCCGGACTCGCGCATTTCGTTCAGACCCTTGTTCATCATGGCAATATACTCACGCGCGAACGGGTTAGTGCGATGAGCAAGGAAGCTCATCGACGACAAAGTGGATACATACGGGTTCTCAACGATGTCAGCCGAGGTCAAACCCATGTCGCTCATCGTCGATGCGAACAGATCAACTTCAAAGGCTGCTACATCTGCTGTACCAGTCAATACGGCATCAAGGCAGTCGCGAGCCGAATTGGGCTGAATCACGGTCGTGTTTTCGCGGTTCAGTCCCTGTTCTTCCAACACCACCATACTCCAACCAGCCATACGGCATATGGTTGCTCCTTTTAAGTCTGCAAAGTCTGTTGCACTTGCGTACTGGCTTTCTGGTAAAGTATAGAAGCCGCCGACGATGTCATATACTGGAACAGAAGCGACAAATTGCGTACAACGTGCTTCCGTTTCCGCAGACCACTCATATGAGCGGTTGGTGCAATCCGGTACGGTCCACGCGATTGAAATATCAAATGCACCGAGCGGTAAGAGGGTGTCCAGATGCGCGCTCCAGTCATCCACGAAGCTGACTGAATAGTCGCGGCTATTGCCAGCACGCTGAAGGCTGGTCGTTGCCAGACGGGTCATGATGCCACCTCCGCTCAAGGCTTCAGTCGTGAATGGTTCCCATCCGTTGCCCGCCACCATCTTGATCGGCGGCGCGTAGACATTCGAGCGCTTGACGCTTGCTGCACGCTTTTCTTCTGCCGCGATCAACTCCTGTGCGCTCTGGCCATTGGGCAGACTGCCGTCCTCACAAGGCAAGGCCAGCACCAGACCTGATTTCAGGTCGCCAGGGTTGTCGATCGCGTTCCGGTTAGCGTTAAAGATCGGCTGATAGTTAGAAGTTCCATATGCCGCGATCGAGATCGTAGCCAGAGTGTCGCCATCCGCAACCGTGTAGTTGCTACACGCTTCTTGAGCACTGGCCGCCCCAGCAGCAAGTGTGATTGTGGCAACCGCTGTAAGCGCAACGTGTTTGAGATTTACTGCGAACATTTTCTTCCTCCGAGTTGTTCCAAAATCAGGCCTCAGCCGTTTTCCATTTGATAACGCAGGGCAGTCGACACGATATCGCGCCACTCACCCGATTGCTGCATAATCGCCAACCCTTCATTCAGGGTATCAAGAATTGCCCCGCCGTCAGGATTGTCCACATGTGTCATCACGTTCAACGATTTGATCGCCGCCAAGTTCGGATTTTCGATGACTTGGTGTTCATATCCTAGTCGCGCGATTGCCTCCTCGGCCAAGTGGGCTTCAATTGCGACTAGATCCGCTCGACCACCCATTACGGCATGAAAGCATTCGTCCGGCGAGACCGGCCGATACAACGTGATCACCGGCTCATAGAGACCGACGGCATCCATATGGGACAGTGACCAACCTTCCGGGCGACAAATCGTGGTGCCCGCGAAATCGGCATAGGTTCGCGTGGTTTCGAGCCCAGATCCTTCCTGAGCAAAGAACGTGTCCACAACTTCGTAGAACGGGTTGGAGAAGTTGTAAGTCTCACAACGCACACGGTCTTTTTCAGACAATGCCTCGGCCTCTTCGCAGTTTGGACGGGACCAAGGGAAAGTTGCATCAAATGCCAAAGTCGGCATCAGCAGATCCAGGTGCGAGCTCCAATCATTGACAAACTGAATCTTGTACCCCTGTTCCGGCGCCGCGCGCAAAAATGCGGTTTCCACCAGTTTGGTATACAAGCCACGATTCGGCAGGTTTTCATCGGTAAACGGCGCGTAGTCGCCGCCGGTAATCAACAGCAACTGACGGTCGCGGATCGCAGGGCGCTCATCCGAAGATGCATTTCTAATCAATGCGGCCCCTTCGGAACGAGCAGCTTCAATTTCGCGCTTCGCGGCCGCCTTGGCTTCTTTCACAGCCTTTTCGCTTGCCTTCTTCGCCTCCGCCTTGGCTGCAGTAACACGAGCTTCGGCCTCGGCTATGGCCTTTTCCGCGCGGCTTTCCGCAGCACGAACCAGTTCCGCCGCCATTTCCGCCGCCAACCGTTCTGCTTCCGTTTCTGGTTCTGCGGGCTGTTGCGCTGCCTGGGCGGAAACGCAAGGAATTCTTAAAACGGCGCCAACTTGAATTATGTTCGGATTGTTCCCGATCTCTTCCCGGTTAGCATCATAGATGTCCCGGTAGTCGTAGGTGCCGAAAGCCCGCATGGAGATCTCGCGCAGGCTGTCGCCGCGCTGAACGGAATAGACCGAGCAGGCCTCTTGTGCAGCGGCGGACCCCGCTGCGGCGGATAACGCAAGGCTGGATGCAATCAGATACTTTTTCATGGTCCCTGTATTCATTTCTGTGCTCTGTTGGTTTCAGACGTTTACGGGTTTCACCACTGCAATCGATATATTGTCCTGATCAGGATCACCTAGCGCGCGCAAAGCCTGCAAGAGCGTATCGGCAATCTCCTGAGAAGGAGCGTCACTCTGAGAAATCAAAATGTTGCGGATGGCGTTGTTTTCGAGAAACTGTAATCCGTCACTGGCCGCTATGAGGATATCCCCTTTCATCAGTTCGACGGGCCTTTCAGGGCAATCTACCTTTGGAATCGGGGCCCCCATAATCACGGAAGTCAACTGGTTCCGATCCGGATGAGCACGCGCCTCTTCCTTGGTCATCAAGCCGTCTTCGACCTTGGAATCGATAATTGGCGCTAACGAATGGTCTTCGTTAATTTGCAACAGGCTGCCATCCCGGAAAAGAAACAACGGGCTATCCCCAATCGAGATCCAGAACAAGCGGCTGTCAAGCATGAGCGCGCCCAAGAGGGTTGAACCCATGACAAAGGAGTTGTCATGCTCTTCCACATGCCCCGATACCGCAGCATTGGCTTGCATCGCCGCCATTGGCAATGCGTCCAGCAACATCGATTCAGTTGTTTTATCGTGTTCAAGATGCCCGTCTAGAACATCCCGCCATGCCGAAATCACAAGCTCGGACGCGACATCGCCTGCGTCATGTCCACCCATCCCGTCAGCAACAACGACGTAAGCGGCATTCATTGTATCGAAGAAACGAGCGGCAATCGCGTCTTCTTGCGTTTCGCGCTGCCCTTTGTCCGTCAACAAAGCGATGTCATATACTGGAGACACCAGCATTCGTCAGTTGTCCCGCCAATCGAAATCGTCGCCGCAGAACGCAACGAAACGTATACTGGTTTCGCTGATCCTGATCGTATCACCACTGGACAGTGGTACGGTGCTCAGCACTGGGCCACCATTGAGCCGGACGAGATTCGCCTTGCCACCATGTCCCAAATAGCATTTGCGGTCTTCCGGATCATAGGCAATCACGGCGTGATTGCTACGCGAAATACCATGATCGCCGAAATCCAGTTGAATCGCTTGATCATCGTTCCGTCCAATCTGCATCAAACCTTCAGTTAGTGCGATGCTGGTTCCCCGCCCGGGTCCCGTAGTGATCACCAGCCATCCGACCGGGAACTCTGCCTGCTTGGAAGGAGTTACCTCGACAGGTCTGGCCTCCATCAAATCCTGCACATGTGTATCAGGGCGCTCGAAACCCAGGAACGTCGTCTTGACCCGCTCGCGCCGATTCTGAGTGGATTCAGGGGCGGCTTGGGCCGCTTGCAACTCTTCCTCGATCTGTGTCGCAGATGCTTCGTTCTCGACGGCTGCTTCTTGCTCAGCTACCGGCGCCCGAGAGGCAGTTTCAGATTGTCCAGATTCTTCAATCGTCAAAGGTGCCTCTTCTGCCGGAGTCAGCCGGAGTGTAACAACCTGCTCTTCGGTCTCATCCTCTTCAGGTTGAAATGTGAATTCATCGGATTCTGGGATCTCATTGGACGATTCAACAAGCTCTTCTGTGTCATGGTTGCCGTGCTCAACGTCCGCGTCCGCTTCGAATTCCGGCATTTTTTCTTCGGGTATCAGCTCCTCAGTCTCTTCGTAAGGCTCCTCGCGTGTTGTGTTTCCAGCAAGCGCCCGACGCAGCGCGTTCAAGTCTGCTATCGGCTCTGGTGTTTCGGTATCCTCCGTCGCACTTTCAATGCTTTCTTTCGACTTGCCGGCACCTTCGAGAAGCCGACTCAGGGGGCTTTTGTATTTGAACATGGCGACGACCTTCCGCATTTCTGACATCAGAACCGAAGTTCCATTTGGGTTTCACATTCCACCTGAGCCCAAGACCCAAGCAGCCAAGTTTTTCTAACTAATTCAACTTATTACTATCTGCATCAGGGCCAAGTTCGATCGAGAAGCGCACAACCAATCCCACGAAAACGCTCTGGCAGAACAGATTCACACTGACCGATCACTCTCTGGCGAGTTGCATCACAACCTCTTTTTCAGCTCCGTCTCTGAGAACGATCAGACGAGCTTCGAACTGATCATCCGCCACGAGAAGCTCCAGGGCATTATCCAGACTCTCCAAATCGCCGATAACCTCACCGGTGATCGCTTCGCGAACGATCACGTCGCTTACCTTCAAATCTGGCGCCGCCTCGGCGCTCTCTGCGGTAACGATTGTCTGCCACCCTTCATTTCCGTCGGCTCGCACCACAAGGCCCAAACCATTGGCCAAGCCGAGCACACGCAGCGCGGGCAGGGCAAGCAGCCCATTGTTGGCCCGCGTCCTGCCCAATTCACGATAGCGGGCGACGACTCGAATATATCCGTCAGAATCCACATTGAGATCGTCGAGAACTTGAGAGGCAAACGAGCGACCATCGGGGATCTGTTCTCCATTGATCGTGAAAATGACTGTGCCCTGTGTGACCCAGTCACCAATGACCGTCATGTCGGTGCTTGGATCAAGTCCAGTAACGGCGATGACATTTCCATTCGAAGCCCGGCGAATACTGGTCTCGAACGGGATTTCCACGTCCCAATGTGAGAAGGCGACTTGGTTGTCCAACAAATTGGTCTGCTCCGACACAGACCCAGGCGGTGACGCGGCTGTCTCGGGTTGCGTTGTTTCTTCCGCACGCTCGGGTTCGACGACCGGCGTTCTCGCCGAGATAATCTCGTCAGCATTTGCGGCCTCTGTTGCCGTCGCTTCGGAGGCCAATTGGTCGGCGGTCGCTTCTTCGGAAACTGATGCTTCGGCCAACTCGGCTTCATCAACCGCTGCCGCCGGTGGAGTATTTGGTTCAATAACTTCGTCTTGTACCGGTGCAACAATAGAAGTTTCGGCGTTTTCAGGTTCCGG
>NZ_JBXWSF010000026.1:0-46366 GCF_059613285.1 Ruegeria sp. BHSB058
GCAAGCCCGCCCAGCACGCGCGTGCCCAGCGCGTTGCGGTGCCGTGTACCGTGTTCTGCGTATTCGATCTGAGCCATGGTCCCAACAAACAGCAAAGCGGGGCGTCATAGCGCGCCCCGCCCTTATTCGACCAATTCAGTCGGAATTACCAGAGGCAATGCTCAGTCGTAAACCCGCTGATCCTCGATCACCAAACCATCCTTGGGAAGGGTGCCGGGGGCGACGATCTCGACCGCGCCTTTCAGCTTGAGCACCTCGACCACCGACCGGGCATAGGCGGAACTGTCTTGGCAGGGGCTTTCGATGCGCACGGTCATTGTGTCCATTTCCCCATCCCGCGCGGCGATGACGCGCGCCTTGACGATCTCGGAGTGTTTTTCAACAAGCGCCGCCACCTGCTCGGGCCGAACGAACATACCCTTGATCTTGGTGGTCTGGTCGGCGCGACCCATCCATCCCTTGATCCGCAGGTTGGTGCGGCCACAGGGCGACTGCCCCGGCAGAATGGCGGACAGGTCACCGGTGGCAAAACGGATGAGCGGATAGTCTGGGTTCAGGGAGGTGACCACGACCTCGCCCACTTCGCCCGGCGCCACCGGCATTCCAGTGCCCGGAGTGACGATCTCGACGATCACATGCTCGTCGACGATCATCCCCTCCATCGCGGAACTTTCATAGGCGATATTGCCCAGATCCGCGGTTGCATAACTTTGCAGGCAGGTGATCCCCCGGTCGGCATACTCCTGGCGCAGGCTGGGAAACAGTGCGCCGCCGCCGACGGCGGCCTTGGAAAACTTCAGGCTGACGCCCATCTCGTCGGCCTTGTCGAGAATTACCTTGAGGTAATCCGGCGTCCCGGCATAAGCGGTGCACCCCACGTCGCGAGCGGCGGTCACCTGCAATTCGGTTTGCCCCGTCCCGGCAGGCAGCACCGCCGCGCCCACGGCGCGGGCACCGTTTTCAAAGATCATGCCAGCGGGCGTCAGGTGATAGCCGAAACAGTTCTGCACGATGTCGCCTTGCCCGATCCCGGCAGCATGCAGGAACCGTCCCATACGCCACCAGTCGTGATCGACACCGCCCGGTTCATAGATCGGACCCGGCGACTGAAAAATATGGGCAAAGCCATGTGCAGGCTTGACCGTGAAGCCGCCAAAGGGCGGATGCTCAGCCTGTGCGCGGCTCAACTCGGACTTGCGCAGAACGGGCAAATTCGCCAGCGCCTCGGGCGACGTGACCGCGTCGGCATCGATGCCAGCCAGCGAGGCAGAAAACCCGGCAGCGCCCTGCGCGCGGGCGATCTGTTGCGGCAACGCTTTGGAGAGATCGGCCGCGCGCTCGTCGGCGGACCGGGTTTCGAGAGCATCGAAATGCTGTGTCATGGATAAGCCCTCCATGCGCCGCGCGGGGCGCGACAGCTTGCCTGATTGAGATTGTATTGACGTTGGGGCAATTGATTGCATGCCATCGCATACAATTTGACCCGACCATATTGAGACGACTGAGAGAGGAGACCGACGTGACCGATTTCGACACCGCAGACCTGGACAGCAGGATCGCCTTTCACGACACGCTGCAAACCATGGAGGCGGATTTTTCGGGCTTTCACTTCGACACTTCGGAAACCGTCAACCGATTTTACGACCGGCTGGAAGAGCGCATCGCGCAAACCGGTGAAGAGAAATGGTTTTTTCTGGTCAACCTGCACGGAACCCGGATCGATCCCGAGGCCTGGCTGGCCTATTCCCGCCGGGGCAAGGCGTTGAACCTGGCGCATTCCATGGGCTCGGTCCGCTATGATCCCTCGGACGAAACGCGGACCCAGATCGAGCGCGCGGCCAACACCGAATACTTCGACCCAAACCTGTTTGCCAGCCGTGACGAAGCGCTGGACCGAATCACCCAGTTGCCCAGCACGCGCCGCAAGCGGGTGCAGCACGATCCGAACTATGTTCTGAGCGATTTCGTGCGCAGACTTTCGTTCGACGCTGACGCCGGGATCATGGACGTGAATTTTTCTCATTTTGTCTTTCATCACTCGCGCGACGTGAACGAGTTTTACGACTATATCGAGGAACGCATCGCCGAGACCGGTCGCAAATGGTACTTTCTGGTCGACCTCAACGGTTGCGAAATCCTGCCTGCGGCGTGGGTGCAATATGCCCATCGGGGCAAAAAGCTGAACACCGCGCATTCCCTTGGATCGGTCCGCTTCGCCGCGGGGTCCGAGACCGAGGCCGACATCCGTCTGCGTGCCGAAACCCAGGGATTTCGCCCCAACATCCGCAACACGCGCGACGAGGCGCTGGAGCGGATTGCCGAGATGAAAGCGGAAAGCGAACACGCCTGACCCCTCACAGCCACCGCTTGCGGCGACGGTACGAACGCACGTCGCGAAAACTTTTTCGGCCCTCGTCGGACATACCCAGATAGAACTCCTTCACATCGGGGTTCTCACGCAGATCGGCGGCGGGGCCGTCCATCACCACACGGCCCGACTCCAGGATATAGCCGTAGTGGGCAAACCGAAGCGCCACGTTGGTGTTCTGTTCCGCCAGCAGGAAAGACACGCCTTCCTTCTGGTTCAGATCCCTGACGATTTCGAAAATCTCTTCGACCAACTGCGGCGCCAGGCCCATCGAGGGCTCGTCCAGCAGGATCGTTTCGGGTCGCGACATCAGCGCCCGGCCCATCGCCACCATCTGTTGTTCACCGCCTGATGTATAACCCGCCTGGCTGCGGCGGCGTTCCTTGAGGCGGGGGAAATAATTGTAGACCAGCTCAAGATCCTGCTGAATCTTGCCCTTGCCGTCCTTGCGGGTATAAGCGCCGGTCAACAGGTTTTCCTCGACCGTCAGGTGTTCGAAACAATGACGCCCTTCCATCACCTGAATCACGCCCTTTTCCACCAGATCGGCCGGATCGCTTTCGTGGATGCTCTCGCCGCGGTATTTAATCGACCCTTTGGTGACCTCGCCGCGCTCGGAATGGAGCAGGTTCGACACCGCCTTGAGCGTGGTCGTCTTGCCGGCGCCGTTGCCGCCCAGCAGCGCTGTGATGCCGCCCTTGGGAACGGTGAGGCTGACGCCTTTGAGCACGAGGATCACGTGATTATAGATCACCTCGATATTATTGACCTCAAGCAGGGTATCAGCCTGCACTTCGGTGGGTGTTGCCGCATCCAGCATCAGCGCTTGTCCTCATGCCTGTCCCGTCATGCCGGGACTTGTCCGGTGCGGAGCGGCGGGCCTGCCGCCGCCCCTTGTTGATATGCGCCCCGGCCCGTGCCGGGGCACGTTCGGCTCAGTTGCAGCCCGCTTCGATGTTGTTTTCCGAAGCGTAGGCACCCGAGTCTTCCTCGATCAGCGCGCCGATCACTTCGCCGTCGGTCGGTTTGAAGTCCGAGATCAGAGACCAGGTCTTGTTGGCCGCATCCCACTGGGTCACACCTACCAGAGCGTCGCCGCCGTGGTTTTCGCAGTTGACCGAGAAGGCCGGGCCAAAGTTCGGAAGACCCAGTTCGGTCATCTTCTCCTGGCTCATTTCCAGCGCTTCCATGCCCGCGCGCATGTCGGACGAGGTGATGTCCGCATTACCCGAAATCTCTTGAGCCTTCTTGGCCGCTTCAGCAGCCAGCATGGCAGCATAAAGACCGCGGTTATAGAGCACCGAACCAACCTGATCGCCAGCACCGGCGGCCTTACCTGCATCGATCACATATTTCTGCAGATCGTCGTATAGCGGATAATCAGAGCCCACGTTGTGGAAGGTCAGCGCCTTATAGCCGTTGGCGGCCTCGCCTGCAGGCATGACGTCATGCTCTGCGCCCGACCACCAGATGCCGATGAAATTTTCCATCGGGAAGCGGATGTTGGCAGCTTCCTGAACCGCAACCTGATTCATCACGCCCCAGCCCCACATCAGGACATAGTCGGGACGGTCGCGACGGATTTGCAGCCACTGAGACTTCTGCTCCTGACCCGGATGGTCGACCGGTAGGGCGATGAGTTCATACCCGTGCTTCTTGGACAGCTCTTCCAGCGTGCGGATCGGTTCCTTACCATAGGCCGAGTTGTGATAGACCAGCGCGATCTTCTTGCCGTTCAGATCGCCACCGTTTTCATCCAGAAGATAGTTGATCGCGCCCGACGCACCATCCCAGTAGTTTGCAGGATAGTTGAAGGTATGGCTGAACACCTTGCCGTTCTTGGCCGAGGTGCGGCCATAGCCCATGGTGTGCATCGGGATATCGTCTGCAGTGGTTTTGGGGATCAGCTGATAGGTGATACCAGTCGACAGCGGCTGATACACCAGCGCGCCCTGGCCCTTGGTCGATTCATAGCATTCCACACCCTTCTCGGTGTTATAGCCGGTCTCGCATTCGATCACCTTGGCCGGTACGCCACCGATGCCGCCGTCGCGCTCGTTCAGCAGGGTGAAATAATCCGCATAACCATCGGCGAACGGAATGCCACCCGCCGCATAGGGGCCGGTCCGATAGCTGAGCGACGGAAACACGAGGTCTGCCATCGCCGGGCCTGCGGCCATCATGGCGCCCAGCGCCAGGGTTGCCAGTTTTGTCTTCATCGGGTTAGTCCTCCCTTGGTTTTGACCGATGTATCCACCCCGCAAATCCGGCCGGGGCCATCCGTAGGGCGGGTCGCCCCGCCCGGCCCTTCGTCAATAGGGGAAGGGCCAAAGTCTCAGTTTCTCCTTCGCAACGCGCCAGAGCTGGGCCAGCCCGTGCGGTTCGAGGATCAGGAACATGATGATCAGCGCGCCCACGATCACCAGCTGCAGGTGCGCCACGATATCGGTGGGCCAGCCCAGTACATCGACGCCCAGAACCTTCAGCACCACTGGCAACAACACCAGGAAGGCGGCGCCGGCGAAAGAGCCAAAGATCGAGCCAAGACCGCCGATGATGACCATGAACAGCACCAGGAACGATTTCTGGATGCCGAATGCCTCGCCGACCTCGACCGCGCCGAGATAGACCGAAAAGAACAGCGCACCCGAGATTCCGACAAAGAATGACGAGACGGCAAAGGCGCTCATCTTGGCCTTGAGCGGGTTCACTCCGATGATTTCCGCCGCGATATCCATGTCGCGGATCGCCATCCAGGTCCGGCCCGTGGTGCCGCGCGTCAGGTTGCGCGCGATCAGCGCCGAAACGGCCAGAAAGATCAGGCAGAACAGATAGGTCGCCCAGGCCGGTGCGTTCGGACCGGTGATGATGATGCCGAACACGTCACGTTCCGGCGCGTTGATCTGGCCCGAGGCCGAGTAGTTGTAGAACCACGGCACCCGGTTGAAGAGCCACACAAGGAAGAACTGCGCCGCCAGCGTCGCAACTGCCAGATAGAACCCCTTGATACGCAAGCTCGGCAGGCCGAACAGGACACCGACAAAGGCGGTGATGCCGCCCGCAAGGAGCACATGAATGAACATGGACACCTCGGGGAAGGCAGTCATCAGCTTGTAGCAGGAATAGGCCCCCACCGCCATGAAACCGCCGGTCCCCAGCGAAACTTGACCGCAATATCCCACAAGGATATTCAGCCCGATCGCCGCAATAGCGTAGATCAGGAACGGCAGCAGCAGCGCGTTGGCCCAATAGTCGTTGATGACGAAGGGGATGATGCCAAAGGCCACCGCCAGAACGACATAGTACCGATAGCGGTCGAACTTGATCGGAAAGGTCTGGCTGTCGTCCTGATAGGAGACTTTGAAATCCCCGGCTTCACGATAGAACATGGCTCACTTTCCCCATTCTTCCTGCGCCCGTTTGCGGGTCGCGGCATCCAGTTGTTTCGATGATCTGGCGTAGCCGGTTGCCTCGGATAAACGCGCCAGTTTGATGATGGCGACCAGCTCTTGCACGGATCACACCCTTTCGATGATCTTCTCGCCGAACAGCCCCTGCGGACGGAACACCAGGAAGATCAGCGCCAGCACATAGGCGAACCAGTTCTCGGTCGCGCCACCCACCAGCGGGCCAATCGAGAATTCGAACAGCTTCTCGCCCACGCCGATGATAAGCCCGCCGACAATGGCGCCGGGGATCGAGGTGAAGCCACCCAGCATCAGCACCGGCAGCGCCTTGAGCGCGATCAGGCTCAGCGAGAACTGCACGCCCGACTTGGTGCCCCACATGATGCCTGCGACCAGCGCGACAAAGCCCGCAACCGACCAGACCATAACCCAGATGAAGTTCAGCGAAATACCCACCGACAGCGCTGCCTGATGGTCGTCGGCCACCGCGCGCATGGCCCGGCCCTGCTTGGTGTATTGGCTGAAGGCCACCAGCGCCGCCACCAGAAGCGCCGCAATCACGGTCGCCACAATGTCGAGGTTGTCGATGAAAAAGCCATAGCCGAAAATGTTGAACGTCGCCTCATCGATCCACAGGTTGATGCCCTGCGGCAGGCCCACATCCAGCGTCTTGATTTCGGAACCCCACATCAGGTCGGCCACACCTTCAAGGAAATAGGCCAGGCCGATGGTCGCCATGAACAGGATGATCGGCTCCTGCCCGACCAGGTGGCGCATGACGAAACGTTGCACGCACCACGCGAGCAGCACCATGACCGCCATGGTCAGCAAGATCGCCAGCGCACCGGGGATGTTCCAGCCGAAATGGGTAATGTGACCGCCAAAGATCGCATTGATCAGGTGTGCGAACGGAACCTGCCCGTTCATGATCCCGACCAGCGTCATCGCCGCAAACAGCGCCATGACGCCCTGCGCATAGTTGAAAATGCCGGACGCCTTGTAGATCAACACGAACCCCAGGGCCACCAGCGCATAGAGCACCCCGGCCATCAGGCCGTTCAGGATGACCTCCATCGCAAAAATCAACTGATCAGGCATGTATGCCTCCCCTCATCTGTGTCAGGCGGTCAGTCATGTGCCACGCCCAGATAGGCGTCGATGACTTCCTGGTTGTTGCGCACCTCGTCGGGGGTGCCGTCGCCGATCTTCTTGCCGTAATCCATCACGACCACCCGGTCGCTCAGGTCCATCACCACGCCCATGTCATGTTCGATCAGGGCGATGGTGGTTCCGAACTCGTCATTCACGTCGAGGATGAAACGGCTCATGTCTTCCTTCTCTTCGACATTCATGCCTGCCATCGGCTCGTCCAGCAGCAGCAGCTTGGGCTCGGCCGCCAGTGCACGGGCCAGTTCCACCCGCTTTTTCAGGCCATAAGGCAGGCGCGCCACCGGGGTCTTGCGAATGTGCTGGATCTCGAGGAAGTCGATGATCTTTTCGACCGCCTCGCGGTTCTTGGTTTCTTCCGCCTCGGCCTTGCCCTTCCACAGCGCCTGCTGGATCAGGTTGGTCTTCATGTAGTTCAGACGGCCGGTCATCACGTTGTCCAGCACGCTCATGCCTTCGAACAACGCGATGTTCTGGAAGGTGCGGGCGATGCCCTGGCGTGCCACCTCATAGGGGCGCATGGCCGGACGTTTGGCTCCATGGAACCAAACCTCGCCCTCCTGCGGAACGTAAAAGCCCGAGATCACGTTCAGCATCGACGACTTGCCCGCGCCGTTCGGTCCGATAATGGCGCGAATTTCGCCCTCGCGGATGTCGAACGAGATATCCTTGATCGCCACCACGCCTCCAAAGCGCAGGGTGATGTTCTTCATTTCCATCACCACGCCGCCGATCTTGCGGCCGTCCTCGGTGACATATCCTTCGGATGCATCCAGCATCGGCTACTCCCTGAACTTCGCGGTTACGGGGCGGCGGGCGGGGCGATGCCCGGAACGGGCGAGCGGCGCACGCGCGGCCCTCATTCCGCCGCCACCTTGTGCTGCGCCACCGGGACAACCGGCGCGTCTATGATCTTCAGCGTTGCGCTGATCGATCCCTTGCGCCCGTCCTCATAGGTCACCTCGGTCTTGGTCGAGATCGTGTCCGACCCGTCGTATAGCGCGGTGATGATGTCGTGGAACTTCTCTTCGACAAACCCGCGCCGCACCTTCCGCGTGCGGGTCATCTCGCCATCATCGGCGTCCAGTTCCTTATGCAGAACAACAAAGCGATGCACCTGGCAGCCCGACAGCATTTCATCTGCCGCCACTGACTTGTTCACCTCTTCCACATGGGCCTTTATCGTCTCTAACACACGCGGATGACCCGCCAGTTCCTGATAAGACGCATAGGCCACGTTGTTGCGTTCCGCCCAGTTGCCCACCGCCGTCAGGTCGATGTTGATGAAGGCGACGCAACGGTCCTTGCCATTGCCGAACAGAACGACCTCCAGAATATCGGGATAGAACTTGAGCTTGTTCTCGACATATTTGGGCGCGAACATCGACCCGTCCGCCATCTTGCCCACATCCTTGGCCCGGTCGATGATCCGCAGGTGGCCCGAACCTTCCTCGATGAAGCCCGCATCGCCAGTCGCGACCCAGCCCTCGGCATCCTTGGTCGACGCAGTGGATTCGGGGTTTTTGTAATACTCGACGAAAACGCCGGGCGAGCGATAGTGGATCTCGCCCTTCTCGTCGATCTTGATCTCGACATCCGGCGCCGGAACGCCAACTGTATCCGCGCGCACCTCGCCATCGGGCTGCACGGTGATGAACACCGTCGCCTCGGTCTGGCCGTAAAGCTGTTTCAGGTTGATGCCGAGCGAGCGGTAGAAGTCGAAAATCTCGGGTCCGATCGCCTCACCCGCAGTGTATCCGACGCGGAACCGGCTATAGCCCAGCGTATCCTTGAGCGGGCCATAGACCAGAACATTGCCCAGCGCATATTTGAAACGGTCGCCAAAGCTGACTGGTTTGCCGTCCAGAATGCGGCCGCCGACCTTCTTGGCGTGGGCCATGAAGTAATCGAACATCCGCTTCTTCAGCTTGCCCGCATCCTCCATCCGGATCATCACGTTGGTCAGCTGGGTCTCGAACACACGCGGCGGAGCAAAGAAATAGGTCGGCCCGATCTCGCGCAGATCGGTCATCATCGTGTCGGCGCTTTCGGGGCAGTTCACGCAGAACCCGCACCAATAGGCCTGACCGATGGAAAAGATGAAATCGCCTACCCAGGCCATTGGCAGATAAGACAGAATGTCCTCGCCGCGCGTCAGATGATCGAAATCGGCCGAATTCTTGGCGCTTTCGATCACGTTGCGGTTCGACAGCACAACGCCCTTGGGCTTGCCCGTGGTGCCCGAGGTATACAGCATCACGCAGGTGTCGTCATAAGTGATATCCGCGATGCGCTGATCCAGTTCCGCGTCGAAACGCTGATGACCGGCGCGGCCTTCGGCCTTGATGTCGTCCAGCGCGTTCATCTGGCTGTGGTCGTATTTCCGCATGCCGCGCTTGTCGGTATACAGGATGTGCTTGATCTGGTGCACCGTCTCCTGGATCTCGATGACCTTGTCGACCTGCTCCTGATCGCCGCAGACGACGTATTTCGCGCCGCAATGCTCCATCACATAGGTCATCTCTTCGGCCACCGAATCCTGATAGAGCGGCACCGGCACTGCGCCCACCATCTGGGCCGCAACCATCGACCAGTAATGCGCCGGACGGTTGCGTCCAATCACCGCGATATGGTCGCCTTTTTCAACGCCGATCTCCATGAAGCCAAGCGCCATGGCCCTGATTTCCTTGGCAGCCTGGGCCCAGGTCCAGCATTGCCAGATCCCGAATTCCTTTTCGCGATAGGCCGGGGCATCCCCGATTTGGGTTGCGTTGCGATGAAGCAGCGCCGGAAGGGATACATACCCTTCAGCGCCAGACTGCGTCTGAGCCAATGTCTTTTCTCCTCCCCATCCCGGCCCGTCGAATGGCCGGAAACGTCCGCGACTGCGAATCTGTCCTGGTGTCGGACCCTCAAAGGTTGATCGGTAACTTTTTCCTGATGTTTTCCCAAATCTTACGAATTGTAACAAGTTGCGAAAATCCGGGTATGCCTTGTTACATTTGGCCACACCGGCGGGAACGGCGGCAAAGGCTCTACACCCTGCATCCGTCCGGTGATAGGCATGGGCTGCAAGGAGGAAGGCATTGGGCAATTCCGATCAGCGCATCAAGGCAATGACGACCGCCGGTCTGAACCTGATCGGACAGGCGCTGTCGATCTACGACAGCAACTTGAAACTGGTGCTGAGCAACCGCCGTTTCCAGGAAATGTTCGAACTGCCCGATCGTCTGGTCGAGCCCGGCGCGTCCTTCGCCGACACGATCCGCCATCTGGCCGAAAACGGCGAATACGCGCCCGAAGAGAATATCGAGGACATCATCCGCAGCCGCGTCGAACAGGCGCTGGCGTTCGCGCCGCACTATATCGAACGCATCCGCCCCAACGGTCAGGTCATCTCGGTCGAGGGCGCGCCGCTGCCGCAGGGCGGGTGGGTGGCGGTCTATACCGACATTTCCCGCACCAAGCGGGTCGAAGAGATGCTGCGCTCGCGGTCCGAGGAGCTGTCCGACCAGTTGCTGACCCATGCCGAGGAACTCTCGGCCACCAACCGCGAACTCGCCGCCACCATAACCGCGCTGGAAGAGGCCAAGCGGCAGCTGACCGAAATCGAATCGCGCACCCGCCTGACCACCGAAATGATGCCCGCCCATATCGCGCATGTCGATGCCAAAGGGCACTATACCTATTCCAATCGCCGCCTCAGTTCGGTGATGCCGGGACGGCCTTCGGAAATCCTGGGCCTGCACATCTCCGAGGCGCTCGGCCCCTCCGCCTTTGCCCGCGTCGCGCCACATCTGCAAAAGGCCTATGGCGGGCGCACGTCGGTCTTCGAATTCACCGAGGATCACGACCAGCGCCGCATCCGTGTCTCGTTCACGCCGGACGAAGAAGGCGGCGTCTATATCCTGTCGATGGACGTGACCGAGGAAACCCAGGCCCGCGTCGCGCTGCAGCAATCGCGCCGGCGGGCGATGGCGGCGCAAATGACCAGCGGGCTGGCGCATGACTTCTCGAACCTGCTGACCATCATCCTCGGCATGCAGGGCAAGCTGGAAAAGATGGCCCTGCCCGAAGAGGCCGCCGAACTGGTCGCCGCCACCCAGCAGACCGCGCGCCGGGGCGGGCAGTTGCTGAACCGGATCGCCGACATGACCGGCAACCGCACCCTGCATCCGCAGGCCACCGACATGCGCGGACTGCTGGAAGACATGAAGATCCTCGCCTCTCCCTCGCTGCCGCGCGGAATGGGTCTGTCAGTGGTGAACACCCTGCCCGACGAGGCATTGCTGCTTGATCCCGGCATGTTGCAGGATGCGCTGCTGAACCTGGTCCTGAATGCCCGCGACGCCTGTGGTGCGACCGGGCAAATCACCATCAGCGCCCACGCCATCGGCTCTATCTGGGTCGAGATCACTGTTACAGACACCGGCCCCGGCTTTTCGCCCGACGCGTTGGACAAGGCACTGAACCCGTTCTTTACCACCAAGGGCAGCGAAGGGTCGGGGCTGGGCCTGCCAATGGTCTATGACATGGTCAAATTGGCAGGCGGCGACCTGCAGCTGCGCAACTCGCCTTCGGGCGCGGCGGTGATCCTGCGCCTGCCCTATCGCGCCGCCCCGCAGGTGCAGGGCGGGCTGGCCCTGCTGGTCGAGGACAACGACGACCTGCGCAGCCAGTTCCGCGACCTTCTGATCGATCTCGGCCTGTCGGTGATCGAGGCCACCTCGGTTGACGAGGCCTGCGCGCTCACCGCCGATATCGAGGATATCTCGCTGGTACTTTCCGACATCAAACTCGAAGGTTCCGCCACCGGCATCGACCTGATCAAGCGCCTGCAACCCGGATTGCCCTGTATCCTGATGACCTCGCTGCCGCTGACCGATCCGCTGCACCGCCAGGCCCTTGCGCTGGGCCCGGTTCTGCGCAAACCCTTTTCGCGGGCGCAACTCTCTGCCCTGATCCGACCCGAGGCCGCCCCATGACACAACCGCTGGTGACCATTCTCGACGACGAACCCGAGATCCGACAGATCCTGACCGACGCGCTGGAAGAAGCCGGGTTTCGCACCCAAAGCTTCTCGCGCGCCCGCGAATTCGAAGCCTCGCTGAAACGGGTCACTCCGGATGTCTGCCTGGTCGACCTGTCGCTGCCCGACACCGACGGGCTGGCGCTGGTGCACCGGCTGGCGCTGGAACAGGGCGCGGCGGTGATCATCATCTCGGGCCGCGCCCAGGTACAGGACCGGGTGACCGGGCTGGAACTGGGGGCAGATGACTATATCACCAAACCATTCGACCCCGCCGAGGTGGTGGCCCGCATCCGCGCCCGCCTGCGCGCCCCGCGCGCCACCTTACAAACGGGCGGCAACACCGCGCTTTTCAACGGCTGGACCGCCCATTTTGACAGCTACATCCTCGAGGACGACAGCGGCACGCAAACACCCTTCAGCCACGCCGAAGGCGAGGTGCTGCGACTGTTCCTGGAAAGCCCCAAACGCCTGATCAGCCGCGCCCAGATGCAGGAAATGCTGGGCGGCGGCGCCGGTGAAAGCTTCGACCGGGCGATGGATGTGCGCATCTCGCGTCTGCGCACCAAACTGGGCGAAGACCCCAAGAACCCACGCCTGATCAAGACGATCTACGGGGCCGGGTACATCTTTCTGGGCGATGTCAGCTGGCGATAACCCAAAACACGCATAAAGCATCCGCTGCTTCTTTCTGGTCCGAAACAGGAACAGCGTTGGGCCGTCAGTCGGGCTGGTCAGGGCCGGCCTTCTCCGGTCGATCAGTCCAGCGCCAACACCGCCTGTTCCAGCACCCGCAGGCCCGCAACCAGATCGGCCTCATCGGTATCCTCGGCAAAATCGTGGCTGATGCCGCCGATGGAGGGCACGAACAGCATCGCCACCGGCATCAGGCGCGAGACATTGGTGGCGTCATGCAGCGCGCCCGACGGCATCGTCCGCCAGCGCCCCGGCGCAACCGCCTCGGCCCCGCTCTCCAGCGCCGAACGCAGGCGGCCATCCATCGGCACCGGTTCCAGTCCCAGCAGGGGGCCAAACTCCAACTCCATACCGGCTTCACCTGCAACTTCCTGCGCCGTTTGCCGGATGATCTCCTCCATCCGCGCCAGCCGTCCGGCCTCGCCGTCGCGCCATTGCATCGAAAAGGTGGCCCTGCCCGGCACGATGGACGAGGCATTGGGATGCAGCGACACATGCCCGATGGTCCAGACGGTTCGCGGCGTGACCACATTTCGGAACCGGTCGTTGATCCGTGCGCTGAACAGCGACAACGCCTGAAAGGCGTCGCGGCGCAAGTGCATCGGCGTGGTGCCCGCGTGGTTCTGCTGTCCTTGATACGTGATCTTCATGTCGCGGATACCCACGATATCGGTGACGACGCCGATCTGCTCGCCCTCGGCATCCAGTGTCGGCCCCTGCTCGATATGCATCTCGACAAAACCGGTGAATCGTTCCGGGTCCACGAAATCTCCGCCCAGATCGGCGATTGCCGCCCGCGCCGCGCCAAAGGCGATCCCAGAGTGATCGGTCAGCGTGTCGGCCCGATCCAGCGACAGATGCCCCGACCAGATGGCCGAACCGGTGGTGACGCCGAACCGCCCCTCCTCATCCTGAAAACTCACGACCGAGACCGGGCGATCCACCGCCCGCGCCACCTCAAGCGCCGCGATCACGCCCAGTGCACCGTCCAGCCAGCCGCCCTCGGGCTGGCTGTCGGAATGCGATCCCATCAACAACGAGGGGCCTTCGGCCAGACCGAACAGGTTGCCCACCGGGTCGACCTGCACCTGCAGCCCGGCCTCTTCCATCCGGGACGCAAGCCACTTCCGGGCGGCGATGTCGGCCTCGGAATAGGCCGGGCGCACCACGCCCTTGCCGACGCCGGACGCACCGAAACCGCGCAGCATGTGAAGGTCAGTCAGAAACCGCTCTGCGTCCACTGCCATAAGGTTTTCCTTTCCAGTCCGGGGCCTGAGGGGCCATTATTCGTGTCACATCACCACAACAAGTGACAGGTCCAAGGGAGAGAGGCAAATGGCAAAGACGGCACTCATCACCGGCGCATCCAGCGGCATCGGGCGCGGAACCGCCATCCGGCTGGCCTCGGACGGCTGGCACATTCTGGCCCACGGTCGCCGCGAGGACGCGCTTGCCGAAACGCTCGACATGGTGCGCACAGCAGGTGGAACCGGCCAATCCTTTGCCGCCGAAATGGGCGATATGGACGCTGTCGCAGCGCTGGCCGATTGGGCAACGGCGGGTGACCGGCTGGACGCCATGGTGCATTGCGCGGCGAAATTCACCTATGGCCCGGTCTCGACAGAGCGCTTTGCCGATTGGGACAGATCCATCGATCAGGTTCTCAGGGCGACGATCAGGCTGACGGCGCACGTGCTGCCAAAGATTCAGGCGTCGCAGGGATCGTTTGTCTATATTTGCGGTCCAACCTCGTGGCTGGGCTGGAAGAACCACGCAATCCACTGCGCCCTTCGACACGCACAGGCCGGCTTCGCCAAGGCGCTGTTCGAAGACGTTCGCGAGGACGGGGTCGGCGTGACGCTGGTGCATCCGGGATTTGTCAACACACCCGACGTCAACGACACCGGCAAGGACCGCACGCGCATGATCCAGCTTGCGGACATATCCCAGATGATAGCGACCGTCATTACGCTGCCGAACACGGCCTGCGTCACCGAACTGACGCTGCGCCCCCAGCGCTCGCCTTATCTGTGATTTTTCACGCCAAAGCGGCGAAACCCCTCTGGCCCCCTGCGGAAAGCTGACCTAAGACTTGCCGCAAGAGGAGCCGGATATGTCCCACATCACGCTGGTGCGCCACGGGCAGGCCAATACCGAGGCGCGCGACGAGGAAAGCTATGACCGACTGAGCGATCTGGGCCATCAACAGGCCCGGTGGCTGGGCGCGCATCTGGCCGACACTCGCGCACATCATCCCCGCGCCTATTGCGGCACCCTGAAACGTCACGTGGAAACCGCCGCCAGCATGGGGCTGACCAACCCGGTGCAGGACGCGCGCCTGAACGAGATAGAGTATTTCGCCCTTGCCCAGCTGTTCGAAGACCAGCACGGCGTCGCCATCCCGCGCGACCGCGAGGGCTTTGTGCAGCATTTGCCAATGACCTTCACCGCATGGGCCAAGGGCGAGATCGAGAACGCGCCGGAAACCTTTGCCGAATTCGAGGCCCGCGTCTCGTCAGCGCTGCATGACATCGGCACAAAGGGCGGGCCGGCGATCGTGGTGACCTCGGGCGGGCTGATCTCGATGGCGGTGCGGCAGGCCATGGGGCTGGAGATTCCGGCCATGGCCCGCGTCGCCCTTGCCATCATGAACACGTCGATGCATCGTCTGCACCCGATTGGCGATCACCTCAGCCCGGTCCTGTTCAACGCCGTGCCGCATCTGGAAACGCCCGACCGGCAATTCGCCCAAACCCACCTGTGACGGAGCCCACCATGCAGCTTTACTATGCGCCCCGCACCATCTCGGTCGCCGTTGCCATCGCCCTGGAAGAGGCCGGGCTGGAGTATGAGGCGATCCGCCTCGACTTCGCCAATGCCGAACAGACCAAACTGGCCTACAAACAGATCAACCCCAAGGGCCGCGTGCCTGCGCTGGCGGTTCAGGGCGGTATCCTGACCGAAACCGGCGCGTTGCTGGAATACGTCGCGGCCAGGGCTCCGCAAGCGGGGCTGGTGCCCGACGATCCGGTGATGGCCGCGCGCATGCGCGAGGTGATGTACTATCTCGCCTCAACCATGCACGTGAACCATGCCCACAAGCTGCGCGGCGCCCGCTGGGCCGACAAAAAAGCAAGCTGGAAGGACATGACCGCCAAGGTGCCGCAGACCATGACTACCTCATGCAGGTATATCGAGGCGAACGGGCTGCGCGGGCCGTTTGTTCTGGGCGACCGGATCAGCCTTGCCGACTGTTACCTTTACGTGGTGTGCAGCTGGCTCGAAGGCGACGGGGTCGATGTGACGGCCTTCCCCGGGATCGCCGCGTTTCGCAAAACGATGGAGGCGCGCGCCTCGGTTCAGGCGGTACACGCCGCCGGGATGCTTTGACAGAAGGACAGGATATGACACATCTCTGGGTCCGGGCCGAACAGCGCCCGAACGAAGAACGGGTGGGGCTGACGCCCGAAGGCGCGGCGCAGCTGATCGCGGCCGGTATCCGGGTGACGGTCGAGGACAGCTCGGTCCGCGCCGTTCCGATTGATGGTTACAAGGCCGCAGGGTGCGAAATTGCGGCCGAGAACAGCTGGCCCGACGCGCCGCGGGATGCGATCATCTTCGGCCTCAAGGAGCTGCCCGAGGACGGCACGCCCCTGCCTCATCGCCACATCATGTTCGGCCACGCCTTCAAGGGTCAGCACTCGGGCCGCGCGCTGCTGCAGCGGTTCAAGGCGGGCGGCGGCACGCTTTATGATCTGGAATATCTGGTGGACGAAACCGGCCGCCGGGTCGCCGCATTCGGCTATTGGGCCGGATATGCGGGTGCGGCGGTGACGCTCAAGGCCTGGGCAGCGCAGCAGCGTGGCGAATTGTGCGGCTCCGTGGGCGTTTATCCCGGCAAGGATGCGCTGAACGCCGAGCTGCTGGCCGAACTGGACGCCACCGGTGCGGACCGCCCCCGCGCCATCGTTATCGGCGCATTGGGCCGGGTCGGCACCGGCGCTTCGGACCTCTGTGAGGCGATGGGCGTTCAGGTCACCAAATGGGACATGGCCGAAACCGCAAGCGGCGGCCCCTTCCCCGAGATCCTCGCCCATGACATCTTTCTCAACTGCATCTTCGCCCGTCCCGGCACGCCGGTCTTTGTCCCCCGTGACGCGATGACCGCCCCCCGAAGACTGACCGCCATCGGTGACGTCGCCTGCGATCCGGACAGCGATTACAACCCGGTTCCGGTCTATGACCGCGCCACCACCTGGGGGGCCCCGGCCCTGCGCGTCGCGACCAATCCGGTGCTGGACGTGATGGCGATCGACAACCTGCCCTCGATGCTGCCAGTGGAAAGCTCGCAGGACTACGCGGCGCAACTGCTGCCCTCGCTGGCCACCCTGAACGACTTGACCGCAGGTGTCTGGGGCCGGGCCGAGGCTGAATTCAAAACCCATATCGAAAGGATCTGAGCGATGACCATTCACTGGTGTGGCACCGGCCTGTCGGCCATCCCCGGATTGCGGCGGCTGATCGAGGCGGGCCATCCCGTCACCGTCTGGAACCGGACCGTCGAAAAGGCCAGGGCCGAGGTCGGCGACCTGACCGATGACATCCGCGCCTTCGACATCGACGCGCTGGGCGCGGTGCTGGCCAAGGGCGACGTGATCGTGTCGATGCTGCCCGGGGACTGGCACGTGCCGCTGGCCGAGCTGGCGATCGCCAAGGGCGCGAATTTCGTCTCATCCTCGTACATCGCGCCCGAGATGCGCGCGCTGGATGACAAGGCGCGCGAGGCGGGCGTGGCGCTGGTCAACGAAGTGGGTCTCGACCCCGGCATCGACCACCTGATGGCGCATGCGCTGGTCGATGACTACCGCGCCTCCGACGCGTTCGATCCGCAAAACCACCTCAGCTTCATTTCCTATTGCGGTGGCATTCCCAAGAACCCCAACCCGTTCCGCTACAAGTTCAGCTGGTCGCCGCTGGGCGTTCTCAAGGCGCTGCGTTCGCCCTCCCGCTCGATCCGCGACTACGCACCGCTCGACGTGGCCCGCCCTTGGGATGCGATCACCAGCTATGTCGCCCCCCTGCCCTCGCCGGAAAGCTTCGAGGTCTACCCCAACCGCGACTCGATCCCCTTCAAGGCCCAGTACCATTTCGAAGACCACTGGCCGGTCAAAGAGTTCGTCCGAGGCACCTTGCGCCTGAACGGCTGGGCCGATGCGTGGGCGGATGTATTCCGCGAAATCGAAACCCTTTCCGGTCCCGAAGGCGACGCACGGCTCAAGGAGATGTCCGACCAGTTCTGGGCCGAAAACGCCTATGACGAGGGCGAGCCCGATCGCGTTGTCCTGTGCGTCGGGCTGAAGGCCGAAAAGGACGGGCGCGAGGTCTGGCACAAGACCTATGTCATGGATGCATGGGGCGACGCGCGCGGCACCGCCATGGCGCGTCTTGTTTCGATCCCGGTCTCTCTGGCGATCGAGGCGGTGCTGAACCGCGCCATCCCGGCGGGCGTGCACGCTGCACCCAGCGATCCGAAACTGGTTCAGTCATGGATGGGCGAAATCGACACGCTGGCCCAGCATCTGCAGGTGGTCGATCACCTGGCCTGACCCACCGAAAATCTGCCCCATCACAACGGGTGATGGGGCAGCTCACAGAATTCGGCGTTTCCTTTCGGCTGCGACCTGCCATAAACACCCGGTACATCTGCCGGAGAGCCCCATGGCGCAGCACACCGCCCGACCAACCGACAACATAGACACTCCTCAGGGGCTGGCCTTTGCCATCACGGCCTATCTGCTGTGGGGGTTCCTGCCCATCTACATGAAGGCGCTGGCCCATATCCCGCCAGCCGAGGTTGTCGCGCACCGGGTCATCTGGTCGGTCCCGATTGCCGGTGCGCTGCTGATCGTGCTGCGCCGAACCCGCGATCTGCGCACAGCGCTGACCCACCCCCGCACATTGGCGATGGGGTGCCTGACCGCAGCTCTGATTTCGGTCAACTGGGGCATCTATGTCTGGGCTATCGGAGCGGGCAAGGCGCTGGATGCGGCACTGGGATATTACATCAACCCGCTCTTCAGCATCGCCTTGGGCGCGCTCTTGCTGCGCGAAAAACTCAGCCCCGCCCAACTCGTCGCAATCGCCCTCGCGGCCACAGCCGTCATCGTGCTGACCGTCGCGGCAGGCCGCCTGCCCTGGGCCGCCATCGGGTTGACCCTGACATGGGGCTTTTATGCTTTTTTCAAGAAATCCCTGCCCATCGGCCCCAATCAGGGTTTCATGCTCGAAGTGCTGATCCTTTCGGTTCCCGCACTTGGGTATCTGACCTATCTGTCGGCCAATGGCGAAAACCACTTTGGCGGCAATATGGTCGATACCTGGCTGTTGATCGGTTGCGGCCTGGTCACCGCCGTGCCGCTGATCGTCTATGCCAACGGTGCCAAACTGCTGCGCCTCTCGACCATCGGCATCCTGCAATATATTGCGCCGACGATGATCTTCCTGACCGCCGTCTTCATCTTTGGCGAGGAATTCGACCGCGCCCGCATGATCGCCTTTCCGATGATCTGGGCGGCGCTGGTGATCTATACCGTGCCGATGATCCGGCGCATGCGCGCTCAGGCCTGAGCAAGGATCACCCGCGCCAATTGCTCGGCCCACAATGCATAGGCGCGCGGGCTGGGGTGATAGCCGTCCGGCGCGGCCAGTGCTGGGTCGTGCGGCAGATCCAGCGACAGATGCCGTGCCTCGGGAAAACCCGCCACCACTTCGCGCAACCCCTGATCCAGCCGCGCGGCCTGTCGCCCGAGAACCCAGGCCAAAGGTTGCGGCAGGGCCGGAAACCGGTGCATCTGCGGCACACCCGTGACCACGACGCGTCGCGCGCCCAGCGGCCCGGTCAGATGCCGCAGCAAAGCCGCCTGCCGTACCATGAACTGCGCCCTGGTCGCCCCCCGCGTCACGTCATTGACGCCCAGTGCCGTCACCACCACGTCGAAGGTGCCGTGCATCCCCATTATCCGCTCCAGCGTGTCCCGCGTGGTGTGCCCGGTTGTGGCCTCCAGCCGCCACTCGACCGCATGGTGCCTCCCCAGATGCCGGACAAGCTGCCCCGACAATGCCTGCGCCTGCGTGCCCGCGCCGACGCCGGCCGCCGAACTGTCCCCCGCAATCAGCAGCCGCAACACCGGGCCTCGCCCCTCGCTCCCCTCGCGCGGGCCAACCGGCTCGGGCAACAGCTGCACCTTGCGCCGCACCGACAGTCCCTGCGCGGCCAAAAGCGGCAACAACGGCACCCGCAAGATCTGGTCGGCAGCAATCAAGAGAGAGCCTCGCGAAACTTCAGGAAGCGGGCATCGGTCAACACCCGCGCGTTCATCGCGTCCCGCAGCGCACCGACGGTCTTGTGGGGCCGCATCACCACCTCGAATTCCTGAATCAATCCCGCGTCGTTCAGGGTGATCAGATCCACGCCCACCGCATCCAGCTCCCCGACCTTGCACTGAAACTCCAGCGCCCAGTCCCGACCCTCGCCCATGATCCGGCGATAACGGAACTCGGAAAACACCTGCCCCACATGGCCCAGCACCGCCGCAACCGGCGCGCGCCCGGTCCATGTCTTGTAATAGGTCGGCGGCAGAAACCGCACATCCTCGGCCAACAGGGCGTGAAGCTGGCTGTCATCGCCCTTTGCCACGACCTCTTGCATCTTTTTGATTGTCGGGTGCATCTCGGCTCCTCTCGTTTGGCCAGAGAGTTGCCAAACGTCGCGCGTCGCGCAAGCGCGACGTTGCGGGACCCCGCCGCCTGCGTTAGGCAGGCGCGCATGAGCGAAACCTATGAGCCCCCGCAAACGCCGCTGGATATCCTGCACGAAGACGCGCAGCTGATCGTGGTGAACAAACCCCCCGGACTTCTGTCGGTTCCGGGGCGCGGCGAGCATCTTGCCGATTGCCTGCTGACGCGGGTGCAGACCGCTTTTCCGCAGGCACTGCTGGTGCACCGGCTGGACCGCGACACTTCGGGGGTGATGGTCTTTGCCCAAACCCCCCACGCCCAACGCCACCTAGGCCTGCAATTCGAGAACAGACAAACCCGCAAGACCTATGTCGCGCGGGTCTGGGGGCGGCTGGAACCCAAGACTGGCACTGTCGACCTGCCCCTGATCGTGGACTGGCCAAACCGGCCACGGCAGATGGTCTGTCACGACACAGGCAAGCCGGCGCTGACCGACTGGCGTGTGGTGAAACACCAAGGCGACACGACCCGCGTGCGCCTGTCCCCGAAAACCGGCCGCTCGCACCAGTTGCGCGTGCACATGCAGGCGCTCGGGCACCCGATTCTGGGTGACCCGTTCTATGCCTCGGGGGCTGCGCGCAACTTTCCCCGCCTGATGCTTCATTCCGAGGAACTGCGCCTGAAACATCCCGAAGGGGGGCTATCAATGAAATTTCGGGCTGCCGCGACGTTCTAGTGCAGGGGCGCTGCCCCTCTTGCCCTGCGGGCAATTCACCCCGGGGTATTGAGGGACAGCGTCCCTCATACCTATGTGAACAAAAGTGCGCCGACGGCGCTCATTTTACTCCGCCGCCCAACCGCCGACGGCCTTGACCTCAAGGAAATCCTCCAAGCCCCAGACGCCTCCTTCGCGCCCGTTGCCGGATTGCTTCATGCCCCCGAACGGGGAACCGGCAGAACGGGATTGCCCGTTCATCTCGACCATGCCCGAGCGCAGGCGGCGCGCCATGCGGTTGGCGCGTCCGGCGTCCTGCGTCTGGACATAGTTGGTCAGACCATAGGGCGTGTCGTTGGCGATCTCGACGGCTTCCTCTTCGGTGTCGAACGGGATCATGGTCAGGACCGGGCCAAAGATTTCCTCGCGCGCGATGGTCATCTGGTTGTTGGCATCGGCAAAAACCGTGGGGCGCACATAATAGCCCTTGTTCAGCCCCTCGGGCCGTCCGGTGCCACCCGCGACCAGGCGCGCGCCTTCATCGATGCCTTTCTGGATCAGGTCCTGGATCTTGGTCCACTGCACCTCGTTCACCACCGGGCCGATATGGCGGCCTTCCTCCAGCGCGCTCCCGACGGTGACTTTGCCCGCGACTTCCGCCGCGGTTTCCACCGCCTGATCATAAATCGGGCGCTGCACCAGCATCCGGCTGGGCGCGTTGCAGCTTTGGCCGGTGTTGTTCATCATGTGCAACACGCCGCGCTTGACCGCCTTTTCGTCCGCATCGGCAAAGATTACATTCGCGCCCTTGCCACCCAGTTCCAGGTGCACCTTTTTCAGCGTGTCCGCCGCGGCCTTGGAAATCGCCGTGCCCGCGCGGGTCGAGCCGGTAAAGCTGACCATGTCGATATCAGGATGCGCCGACAGCTGCGAACCGACGCCCGCGCCATCGCCGTTCACCAGGTTGAAAACACCCGCAGGGAACCCGGCCGCGTCCATCATCTCGGCAAAGATCATCGCGTTGAGCGGGCTTTGTTCCGACGGCTTTAGAACCATCGTGCAGCCCGCAATCGCCGCCGCACCCACCTTGAGCGTGATCTGGTTCATCGGCCAGTTCCACGGCGTGATCAGCGCCGCGACCCCAACCGCCTCATAGATGATGCGGTCGCCGGGCGCGTGATCGCCCAAGGGGCGTTCGAACTGGAACGCCTTGGCGGCGCGGATGAAGTTTTTCAGGTGCCAGATGCCCGCACCCACCTGTTGCGTGCGCGACATGTCGATCGGCGCACCCATTTCCAGCGACATGGCCTGGGCCAGATCCTCGCCGCGCGTCTGGTAGATGTCGATCAGCTTTTCCACCAGTGCAATCCGTTCTTCGACCGGCGTCGCCATCCAGCCCGGAAGCGCCGCCTTGGCGGCGGCAACGGCGGCGTTCGTATCCGCTTGGGACCCCAGAGAAATCACCGCGCAGGGCTCTTCGGTCGAGGGGTTGATCACCTGAAAATCACTTGCGACGGCCGGGGCCACCCATTTGCCGTTGATGTAAAAGTCGCGTTTCTCGATCATGGCTCTCCCTCCTGATCCGGGATGTTTTCGACCGCTCGGTCGGTTTTCGCGGCCACTCTGTCACTGCCTTACAGGAGGGGCAAGAGGAGAGTCAAAAAATTTGATCAAATTTTTGCCCCAATAAATTCCCCTTGATTGATACGGATTCCCGGTGGTTCTTCGCCACAAGTCCTGTAACTTCACTCCTTAGTGATTGGTTTGGCACCAACCGACTCGAAATCTCAACGAAAGGACATGAGCCATGGGTTTGCGCATCAACGACACCGTTCCCGATTTCACCGCGGAAACAGATCAGGGCACCATTCAGTTCCACGACTGGATCGGCGACAGCTGGGCGATCCTGTTCTCGCATCCCAAGGATTTCACCCCCGTCTGCACCACCGAATTCTCGGCCGTGGCGCAGCTGGCGGACGAATGGGCCAAGCGCAACACCAAGGTGATCGGCGTCTCGGTGGACAGCGCCGAGGACCACAAGAAATGGAAGGGCGATATCGAGGCCTATGGCAAGGCCAATCCGGGCTTTCCGATCATCGCGGACAAGGGGCTGGAAGTGTCCAAGGCCTTTGACATGCTGCCCGCCGGCTATTACCTGCCCGACAACCCGACCCCGGCAGACAGCCAGACGGTGCGCGTCGTGTTCATCATCGCACCCGACAAGACACTGAAACTGTCGATGACCTATCCGATGAATGTGGGCCGCAATTTTGCCGAAGTACTGCGGGCGCTGGACGGGCTGCAGACCGCCGCCCGCGAGAACGTGGCGACCCCGGCAAACTGGACACCCGGCGACGATGTGGTCATCCCCGTTGCCGTCAGCAACGAGGACGCCAAGGCGAAATACGGTGAATTCACCACCCATTTCCCCTATCTGCGCACCACGAAATTGCCCGGCTAAGGTTTTTGCGGGCGCAGGTGCAACTGCGCCCGATACCAGCCGCGCCTGAGTTCCCGCCCCAGCTTTTCGCCGGGGCGGATTTTTTTCTGGATCGTCGATCCGCCGATCTGGCCCGCGACCTCCTTGTTGCCGGTCCCCAGCAGGGCGTGAATAGGCTGTCCGGTGATCCAGTGCATCTGCAGGAAAGTATCCACCGGCCGGTCGATGCGCTCTGTCACCGCCAGCAACCGTTTCGCGGCGTTTTTCCCAACCATCTGGCAGACGCATTGCAGGGCGATGATCTTGGGCAAAATCAGCTTCAGATCGCCCCGCTCCTCCAGCACCTGGGCCGGAACCTCGCGCTGTTTCACCGGCAGGCGGATATAGTGGTCGGGCGTCGCATGACGCTGCAAAACCTCCAGCGCCGCCCCGAACCTTTCGGGATCGACCTGCAAGTCGTCTTCGGCAATGATCGCCAGGTCGATATCTTCCTCGACCAGCTTGCGCCAGATACGCCGGTGGCTTTCGAACACCCCGATCTCGGTCGGGCGCAACGGGAAGGGATAGTGCGGCCGGTACAGGTCGCCGTCATGCAGACCGACCCCGGCTATCTGCGCTGGATCGCGACCATTGACCGCCTCGAACAGCTCGGCACCGGGCAGGTTCGCGCACAGCCGTTCGGCATTCGGACGCCGCGCCGTACTGGAAGACATATGAATAATAAAAGATCGCATGCCCCCGTGCATAGAACACGGGGGCATGCTGTGGAAGCGAAACCGGGAGGGGAGGCTTCCACCAAGGGATCAGAAATTGAAGCGAACCCCGAAATTGACGCTGAACGTATCGAGATCGTCCTCGACCGTGCCGGTCGAAACACCGTTGGGCGCCAGGCGCGGGCTCGAGACATCGAAAGCCCGCGCATAACGCGCATCCAGCGTCAGGGCGGTGGCATCGTTCAGGTCATAGGCAACACCGGCGATCAGCTGGGCGGCGAAATTGGTATCATCGCCGTCAATTGCGACGCCGGGGCCATAAACCACATCGATATCCGAATAGGTCGCGCCGATGCCGAACCCGGCATAAGGCGTCAGCCGGCCGTTTTGCTTGAAATCGAACAGCACGTTGGCAAACAACGAGGTCTGGGTCACATCCCCCGAAACGTTGCCTTCGGCCCCCGGACCATTGCCCGAGAAATTGACCCCGTCGGCATCGTTGTCGCGATAGGACAATTCCAGCTCGACCCGGGTGCCGACAGTGCCGTTCGACCATTGCGGGATTTCCCGGCCAATCGCGACACCAAGACCATAACCGGTGTCAAAATCGGTATCGACATTCTGGTTCGAGCCGCCGATGACGCCCGAAAAATCGGTGTCCTGCAACTGGCTGAACCCTGCATAGCCTTGAATATAGGTACCTTCGGGCAGGCTTTGCGCCGACAAGGCGGTGGCCGACAGCGCCAGAAATGCGGCGGCGGAAAGGGGGCGGGAAATCATGTCTGGGGATCCTCTGTTCCGGATTGTGCAGTGTGCAAAACACATCTGGTGACGCGGAAGCCAAAGAAAAGGACGGGCCGGATCACATGCCGTCACGGTTGCTTTGTCAGGCGTGAGCCGGCATCCAAAACGAAAAGGGCCCCGGCAATTGCCGGGGCCCTGCAAGTCGGTCCGAGGGGCAGATTACTCTGCGTTTTCCTCATTCTTTTCTTTCTTCTCGGGAACGATCTCTTCGCCGGTTTCCTGATCGACCACTTTCATCGACAGGCGAACCTTGCCGCGATCGTCAAAGCCCAGCAGCTTGACCTTCACTTCCTGACCTTCCTTCAGAACATCCGACGGATGGTTCAGGCGGCGGTTTTCGATCTGGGACACATGGACCAGACCGTCGCGCTTGCCAAAGAAGTTCACGAAGGCACCGAAATCAACGATCTTGACCACCTTGCCGGTATAGACCTGACCTTCTTCCGGCTCGGCCACGATCGACCAGATCATGTCATAGGCCTTCTTGATCGATTCCCCATCGGGCGAGGCGATCTTGATGACGCCATCGTCGTTGATGTCGACCTTGGCACCCGAAACCTCGACGATCTCGCGGATGACCTTGCCGCCCGAACCGATCACTTCACGGATCTTGTCGGTCGGGATGTTCATAGTCTCGATGCGCGGCGCGTGGACCGAGAATTCGTTGGTCTCGGACAGGGCTTTGCCCATCTCGCCCAGGATGTGCATCCGGCCGTCCTTGGCCTGTGCCAGGGCGGTTTCCATGATCTGAGGCGTGATGCCCGCAACCTTGATGTCCATCTGAAGCGAGGTGATGCCGTTTGCAGTACCCGCAACCTTGAAGTCCATGTCGCCCAGGTGGTCTTCGTCACCCAGGATGTCGGTCAGAACCGCGTAAGACCCGTCATCTTCCAGGATCAGGCCCATGGCCACACCGGCAACCGGGGCTTTCAGCGGGACACCCGCATCCATCATCGACAGCGAACCGCCGCAGACAGACGCCATCGAGCTTGAGCCGTTGGATTCAGTGATCTCGGACACCACGCGGATGGTGTAAGGGAAATCGGTCGGCGCAGGCAGAACCGCCTGCAGCGCGCGCCATGCCAGCTTGCCGTGGCCGATCTCGCGACGACCGGGCGAACCCACGCGGCCAACCTCACCCACCGAATAGGGGGGGAAGTTGTAGTGCAGCAGGAAGTTCGATTTGAAGTTGCCATGCAGCGCGTCGATGAACTGCTCGTCGTCGCCGGTGCCCAGCGTGGTCACGGCCAGCGCCTGTGTTTCACCGCGGGTGAACAGGGCAGAACCGTGTGTGCGCGGCAGCAGCGAGGTTTCGGCTTCGATGGCACGCACATCGGTGGTCGAACGACCGTCGATGCGCTTGCCGCCCTTGACGACATCGCCGCGCAGAATGCCGGCTTCCAGCTTTTTCATCGCCGAACCAAGGTTGGCGTCTTCCAGCTGTTCCTCGGTCAGCGCTTCCTTGATCGTTTCACGGGCAGCGGCAACAGCGGCGGTGCGCTCCTGCTTGTCGGTGATCGCGAAAGCGGCGCGCATCTGCTCTTCGCCGGCGGCCTTAACTGCAGCGTAGAGGTCCGAGTAATCGGGTGCGACGAATTCAAACGGCTCTTTCGCGGCTTCTTCGGCCAGCGAAATGATCAGGTCGATCACCGGCTGGATCTGTGCGTGCGCAAAGGTCACGGCGCCCAGCATTTCGGCCTCGGACAGCTCGTACGCTTCCGATTCCACCATCATCACGGCGTCTTTGGTGCCGGCCACAACCAGATCCAGACGCTGTTCAGGGTTCAGGCGCAGGTCCTGCATGTCATCCACGGTCGGGTTCAGGACGTATTCGCCATCCACGAAACCGACGCGGGCACCGGCGATCGGGCCCATGAACGGCGCGCCGGAAATGGTCAGCGCAGCCGAAGCGGCAATCATCGCGACGATGTCGGGATCGTTGACCAGATCGTGGCTCAGCACGGTGCACATCACCAGAACTTCGTTCTTGAAGCCGTCAACGAACAGCGGGCGGATCGGACGGTCGATCAGACGCGCGGTCAGCGTCTCTTTTTCGGTCGGGCGCGCCTCGCGCTTGAAGAAGCCACCCGGAACCTTACCGGCGGCATAATATTTCTCTTGGTAGTGTACGGTCAGCGGGAAAAAGTCCTGACCGGGTTTTTGCGCCCGTGCAAAGGTCACGTTTGCCATGACGCTGGTTTCACCCAGCGTGGCAATCACGCTGCCGTCGGCCTGACGGGCAACCTTGCCGGTTTCCAGTGTAAGCGTTTCCTCGCCCCACTGCATCGATTTCGTCGTTACATCAAACATATGCGTATCCTAGAAGGGAGCACTCCCGCCCCTGCGGGTCTCCCGTTTTGCATGGCGGCCCCATTGCCGCCGACCCCACTTTATCTTCCATTCGAGTGCCGGGGTCATGGCACAACGTCTCAGATGACAGCGCCCATACAGGAGAATGATGCGGATTGAAAGTTGGAATTGTCGCAAGAGCGACGCGCACCGTCACGCGTCCGCAACCTGGTCCACGATCGGCGGGGCCATGCCCAACAGGTCCAGAATGTCCCGGTGTCCTGACGGCAGGATCGGTGTCACTGCCAGAATATCGGGCTTGGCCTCGATCTCTGCGGTGCGCGACCTCACCCGTCCGGCGGCCTCGGGCTGGCCTGCCCGGCGCAGGATTTCGGCCTTGAGTGCCGGGAAAACCCCGCAGGTGGACCTGAGTTCGATCGACGTGTCGATATGCTCCAAAGCCGCCTCGAACCGCCCGTCCAGCATTGCCGCAAGGGCGGCCAGAAAACACACATAGGGCCGGTCCATGTCGCTTTTGAAACTGCGGAAGTAAGGGACCAGCACCGTTTCGACCCCCGCAAAGTCCCCTTCTGCCAGCGCCAGTTCGGCCTCGACCTCGAACCGCAGGTGATAATCCGGGTTCAGGGCTGCAACCCGGGCGTTGTTGCGCCGCGCCCCAACGAAATCTCCCAACACGTTGATCATCACCTCGGATCGCACCTTGCAGACAAAATCGCTGCGCGGGGCGTTCTCGATCGCAATATCCGACAGCTGCACCATCCGCTCCAGAATATCTGGCGCAGGCGGTTGCACCCCACACCGGATCAGGCGCAACCGGGCATGCACCCACATGGCCTGCGCCATTGGGTCGTTGGGCGACAGATCCAGACATCGCTCCAGCAGCTCGATCGCCTTGAGATACCCCTTGATCGACCCGCGATAAAAGTTCTGCGCCGCCCGCGCCCGCAATTCGGACGGGTTCAGCGCATCATCCGGCAGATCGGACGTTCGCTCTGCATCGCGGGCATTGATTTCGGTGCGCAGATCCTCGTCACAGACCTGCGCCGCCTCCGTGATCAGGTCATACAGGCGATCGGGCCTGTCCTCGAACCGGTTCGACCAGAATACCTGCCCGGTGCGCACCCTGACCATCGACACTACCAACTGGGCCGAGTTGCGCAGGCTCAACCGGCTTTGCAAGCGATACGTCGGCGCAGGGCTGGCACCCTCGGCGACAGAAGACACCTGGATCCCGGTGCGACGGGACAGGCGATAAATCATCTGCTCGCGAAACTCGTCGGCCGGTTCCCTCAGTTCCGTACTGTCCGGTGAGATGCGGGTGCGCTCAACCCCGATGACCGGAATTTCATCGCGCCCCTCGGGATTGCGGATTTGAGGCCGCCATTGATGCGCCTGCACCGGATACGAGATGTTCTTGAGTTCGAATGTCCCCGCTTCGGAAAACTCCGCCGCCAGCGACCTGTCGAGTTGCCGCCGGGTCTCCTCCGAAATCATGATCCCGCCCGGCGGGGCTTCGGATTGCAGCCGGGCCGCGATGTTCAGGCAGGTGCCATACAAATCCGCTCCATCATCGACATATTCGCCGATGTGGATGGCCGTTCGGATATTGATCGACGTGTTCCCGCCAAGCTCGGTCTGCATCGCGCGCGCGCATTCCACCGCATGGGTCGCGGCATCGAATCCCACGATCCAGCCATCCCCCATGCGCTTCAGGACCGCTCCGCCATGGGTCGAGACCGCAGGTTCAAGACAGTGTTCGTAAAATTCTTGCACCAACGCGATCGTGGCGGCCTGGTCCGCCTCCATCAGGCCGGAATACCCGACCACATCCGCAGTCAAAATGGCCGCAAGCCTGCGCCTCATCTCTGGCCCCTCCCGTGATCCGGAATCTAGACCAAATCGGTTCGGGCTGTCATCAGCGACGGCGGGCCAAAACGAAAACGCCCGCCGGGTGGCGGGCGTACAAACCGGACAATGCCGGTTTCAAAACCTGTACGAATTGTACAAATGGCGCGCTTAGCGGCGGATGCCCAGGCGCTTGATGAGGTCCTGATAACGGGCCTCTTCCTTGCCCTTCAGATAGTCCAGCAACTTGCGGCGCTGTGCCACCATCTTCAACAGACCACGGCGTCCATGGTTGTCTTTCTTGTGGGTCTTGAAGTGTTCGGTCAGCGTGTTGATGCGCGAGGTCAGGATGGCAACCTGGACTTCCGGCGAACCTGTGTCACCTTCCTTGGTTGCGAACTCTTTCATAACACGTGCTTTTTCTTCAACAGTGATCGACATCGGGGTCTCCTTTGAGGTTAGAGTGAATGGCGCAGGCCGGGATGTCGTCCAGCACAGGCCCGTGGAGATATCCGCCCTGATTCCGGAGCAGATGGGCGCGTATAAGCGCAATTACAGCAGATAGCAAAGGGATTTTGCCGCCTACGCATCGAACCCGTATTGCGACAGATCACTCTCGCGTATCAGCTGGATGTCCGAAGCCGAAACCACACCATCCCCATAGAGCGAGGCAATTTCCTGCCCGGCAACCAATACATGGGTCAGACGCGTGTTCTCCTCGTCCGGCTTGATCTCTATCTCGGGCGGCTCATCCTGATCCCAGGTCACCAGCAGTCGGTCTTGGCCCGGCTCGAAATCCATCACCGTCACGGCGTTCTCCATCGCCTCTGCGCCGACAATGATACTGTCCGCATCTTCGCCCGAAGTCACGATATCTCCTTGACCCGCCAGAATAATATCTTCTCCCGAACCGCCATTGAGATAGTCGACCTCTGTCTCGCCGACCTCTCGACCGGTCAATACATCCCGCCCGTCACCGCCAAACAAGCTGTCCGATCCGGCACCGCCCGACAGGCTATCGTCGCCGTCCCAGCCATGCAGAGCATCGTTACCCGCATCACCGGTCAAGTCGTCATCGCCCTGACCGCCAGTCAACGTGTCCTCGCCATCGCCCCCGGCAATCGAATCGTCACCGAAATCCCCAAAAAGCGCATCATTTCCACTGCCGCCCGCAAGTTGATCATCCCCAAACCCGCCATGGATTTCGTCATCATCTTCTTCACCCGAAATGGAATCGTCGCCTTCGGCACCCTGTAACGTATCATTTCCCGCCCCTCCGAAAATTCCGTCGTCACCGGCATATCCGTTGATCTGGTCATTCCCTTCGACGCCGCCCAAGTTGTTCTCTCCGTCATCGCCTGCGATGACGAGATTGCCGTCAAAGTCGCTGATAATCGAAGTATCCCCCCCGGCAGAGGCGTCAAGGACACCGGAAGCATCGGACAGATCCTCAGGTTCCAGCAGATTGCCCTGCTCTTTCTCCCCCTCTAACTCGCCTTCGGTCTGGGCATCCGCGTTTTCATCCTCATCCGGCGTATCGCCACCGATCAAATAGGCTGCGCCGCCTAGGGCTGCAACGCCCAGCAAACCTGCAATCCAGAACATACCCGACCTCCGCACTAACAGCGCCCAAACAAGGGAAACATCCCATGTTTCAAGGACTTCGGTCAAAGCCGATCTGTGTAACTGGTTAATGACCCGTGGACGTTGCCCAGCGCTCGGGTTGTTGAGAATAGGCGATGTAAAGCGGATGTTTTGGGTGCCCCTCTTTGGTCAGCCCTAGGTGAAACAGGGGTTGACCAGTGCCCCGCAGCAACCGTTCCACTTCCGGCCCGCGTTCCAAATGCGATCCGTGGGTACCCCAAGCGGCAATGATTTGATCGGCCCAATTTACACCCGACAGTATTGCCGCGTCGTTCTCTGGCCCAACCGGATCGATGGCGGCGCGCATCTTGCGCGGGTCGGTGTCACGCCAGGCAAAGATGTTCGTGACTTGAAACGCACCGAAGCCCAGCGCGCGGGCGCGGCGTTCACAGCGCTCCACCGTGGGGTCGTTCTGCACCTCGGTTGCGGTCGAAGGGTTCAGCATGACGAAAAGCGCCCTGCGCCCCGTCTGATCCCAGATGCGGGTCAGGCTGTAGCGATAGCATTCGCAATCGGAATAGATGGCGGTCGAGGGCGCATCGCCCTTGGTGTGGCTTCGGGTGATCATCCTCGTGCGCATATCATACTCGGAATCCGCCCGCCACATGCATCCCGGCGGCAATCATTCTCAAAAGAGACGCCAGCCGAATCGAATGACAACATCCCGATGATAGATGGCCAGACAATGCTGGCCATCCATTGTATGTCCGTTCCGCAATTGGCTGAACGGTCGTCTGATCACGATCAGAGGAACCGGAAAACGATCGGGCAGTTGACGACGAAGCCTACCGAGCCGAAATCACCGCCTTCAAGCCCTGTGATCCAGCCACGTTCGACGAGGCCGAGGATCTGGAATTCCTCGGTTACGCGGCTCCGAATACCCTGCTCGATCGCTGCTTGCGTCCAGACACCCGGGTTCAGGTCCCAAAGCGGGCTGTAGTCGGTGGCCACGGTAGGAATGCCGCCCAGCACGTTCAAAGGCGTCCGGCCGTCGCTCAGGGCACTGTTGAGGCCCTGACGTTGCGGATTGTCGTCGCCTGTATGCCCGTTCACCATCACAAAAATGCGCTCGACCGGCGAAAACAGGCTATCATCCGCGCCAACATGAATGCTGGCCAGACCTGGCGCATAAGTTGCTCCTTCGAGTGCTGCCGGAGCGGGGTCGTTGGCATCGGTTGAGACATACAGAACAGGGCGTGCAAAGCTGAACCCGGCGGTCAGTTCGAGGGTGACAGAGCCTTCTTCGGGGCAAATTGAGATCACTTTGTCATGCACGACCGAATGATCGGCTTCGCCGTCGCAGAATCCGTTCAGAATATCGGCATCAACGTCGAACGCAATGATCGGCGCATTATAGATAAACCCGCCTGCGTTTTCGACCTTGACCAGTGGGCTATAGCTTTCATCTCCGACCGAACCGGGCTGGACGGCTTTGGGAGGAAAGAAATTCGGCGCGTCGCCCGGCGTCACGCTGCGTTCTGGAGAAAAATCGACAGTCCCGGAGGCAAACACGAGTTGCAGGTCTTCGGCGAGCGTCGCCTTGCGGACCGCATGCCCGACATCGGTATAGGTTAATTTCGGCGAGTAGTTCAGCCCCAGCGCTTCGGCATTGCCCTGGTCGTTGGTATCAAGAACGACATACCAGACCGTTTCACCGCTTTCCATCCGACCTTTGTAGAGGGGCAGCGTCACAGTACCTGCGTCGACATCGACCTGACCCGCTTTCAGCAGCTTGTACGGACCAATCAGTTCTTTTTGTACTTCCGAAGGGGCGGGACCGAAATAGGTCAAGGGAATGTCGGCACCAATGGACGGCGGCGCAGGTGCGACATCGCCATCGTCATCCGAGGCTCCGCCTTCGGCATAAACCCCAGACGCCAGAATGGACAACATGGCGGCGCTAAAAAGAGTCGTCGCACCTTTGTTGAATACTTGCATCACTCATTTTCTCCTTGTGATGGCCATGAACCCTTCACAGCTCCAATGTCGCGACAACTCGAAAGGCATTCGCCAATTCGGATCGCGGCACAAGTGACGTTTGGTCAACGCCCCATCAAATGCGATTCACAAGGATGTTGGTTCCAAATAGTTCATACTATGTCAGAAACGCGTGATCGGATCCGGCGTCAGGACGCAAACACCCGGCTTGGATGAAGTTCGCCGGATTTGTAGATGCCCACGGCCACTGCCTGGCCATCCAATGAAGCCCAGGCCTCGTCGCCGTATTCGACATCGGACGCAAAGACCATACCCGGATTACCATTGCGCAGACGGGTGGCGCCTTCGGGGGTGCATTTCAGTTCCGGCAGGTCGGACAGGCCGGTTTCCAACGGGTGCAGATATTCGTCCAGCGCGGTTGTTTTCGCCATTTCGTCAATCTGCTCGATGCTTAACCCGTCCTCGGCCTCGAACGGACCGGACCATATGCGGCGCAGTTCCTTGACGTGGCCGTGACAGCCCAGCGCTTCGCCCAGATCGCGGGCAATCGAGCGGACATAGCCGCCTTTGCCGCAGGTCATCTCCAGCACCACATGGTCTTCGTCGGGGCGGTCAACGAGGATCAGTTCCTCGACCCAAAGGGGGCGGGCGGTCAGCTCCACATCCTCCCCATCGCGGGCCAGTTTATAGGCGCGTTGGCCGTCGATCTTAACCGCCGAGAATTTGGGCGGCACCTGCATGATGTCACCCAGAAACGGGGTCAGCGCCTGTTTGATATCGTCATCCGACGGGCGCGCATCGCTTTGCGCGATCACTTCGCCCTCGGAATCGTCAGTGTTGGTGGCCTGCCCCAGACGCACGGTAAAGGTATAGGCCTTCAGCGCATCGGTGATATAGGGAACGGTCTTGGTCGCCTCGCCCAAGGCAATCGCCAGAACGCCGGTCGCCTCGGGGTCCAGCGTGCCTGCATGGCCCGCCTTTTTGGCATCCATCGCCCAACGCACCTTGTTGACCACGGCGGTCGAGGTCATGCCCGCGGGCTTGTCCACCACCAGCCAGCCGGAAATGTCGCGACCCTTGCGTTTGCGTCCCATCATGCACCTTGAATCTTGCTAAGGCGCGCGAGTTAGCGGATCACACTGCCGCTGTCAATTTGCGGGCGTTTCTTCGACCACGCCGACAATCGGCCCCAGCGAGAATCCCAGATCCGAGCGGTTGCTGGCCCGCTCATACATCCGCGAGATATTGCCGTCGAAGAACAGCGCGTTTGGTGTGCCAAGCACATCGCGGAACAGACGCCCGAACTCGTGGAAGGTGACATAATCTTCCGAGATCGCAAACACCGCCTGTGTACCATCGGAACTGGTGCCGACCCCATTGCGGACATAAAGCGAGGTCGAATCGGGCAGGAAACGCGGGTGCAGTTCTCCGTCGATCACCAGCATGGGGCCGGATTGGGTGGCAAAGCGGCAGGTGGGGGCCTGATCCACGTAATCAAGCGTTTCAAACACATCCGCCCGGCCCTCCCGGATGCAGAACACGCCATTGGGCAGTAAACCGAAATTGCCGGGACCGGGGTTGGCGATCACACGCATCTGCTCCTGCCCGTCCTCGACATAATGGCCAACGGGTGACCGGTCGTCGTGATACATGCCAGCGTTCATTGCAAAAGCCAGTCGCTTGCCTTCCGGGGCCAGCACTTCGTTGACCGCCGAAAAATGCCCCAAAACCTGACCGTCTTCACCGTTCAGGAACAGCCGCAGATCTTCATTGGCGGCATCGACGTTGCAAACCGTATAACGTTTGTCCTCATGGGTCAGCTTTTCACAAGTGACCGCACCTGCCTGCGCGGCCCAGAGAAGCGTTGCCAATGTGACAAACGTGCGGATCACTCGTCCAGATCGCGGCGCACCGCGTCCTGTTCGAACATGCGCCGGGTGTCGTCCAGACGGTCAAACGTGTCATCCAGCCGAAAGCGCAGATCGGGCGCGAATTTCAGGCCGATTTTCTTGCCGACCATGCGCCGCAGCTCACCCTTGTTGCGGGCCAGAAGTTCGATCACGTCCTCCTGCCCTCTGCCGCCAAGGGGCAGCACATAGGCGGTGGCGATCTTCAGATCGGGCGAGGTGCGCACCTCACCCACGGTGATCGACATGCGATTCAGGTCGGGGTCGTGGACATCTCCGCGCGCCAGAACTTCGGACAGGGTGCGACGGATCAGTTCGCCGACACGCAGCTGCCGCTGGGACGGGCCGGGGCCATCATGGAATTTGTTCTTTGCCATAATCCCCGATCTAAGCGCAAAGCGGGGCTTTGCCAAGCGGGCGCGAACCGGGTAGGAGGCTTTGAGCCGACTTAACGAAAAGGACCAGCGCAATGACCCATATTCCGGGGATCGTCATCACAGGGGCTTCGGGCCGTATGGGGCAGATGCTGATCAAGACCGTGACGGACAGCGATCAGGCCCGTCTGGTCGGCGTGGTCGAACGCAAGGGCCATGACTGGATCGGTCAGGATGTGGGCAAGGCCATGGGCGGGCAGGCACTAGGCGTCACTGTCACCGACGATCCGCTGGAGGCCTTTGCGCAGGCGCAGGCAGTGATCGACTTCACCGCGCCCGAGGCGACACTGGAATTCGCCGCGCTGGCGGCGCAGGCACGCTGTGTGCATGTTATCGGCACCACCGGCATGTCCGACGAACAGATCGCAGCACTGGAACCCGCATCTCGCCATGCGGTGATCGTACGGGCCGGAAACATGAGCCTTGGCGTCAACTTGCTGGTGCAACTGACCAAAAAGGTCGCAGCCGCGCTGGATGAGGATTTCGATATCGAGATCATCGAAGGTCACCACCGTCACAAGATCGATGCCCCATCCGGCACCGCCTTGATGCTGGGAGAGGCCGCAGCCAAAGGGCGCGGGGTCAAACTGGCGGACGTTTCCGACCGGGGTCGGGACGGCATCACCGGCGCGCGCAAGCGCGGTGATATCGGCTTTCACGCTATTCGCGGCGGCGACATCGTGGGGGAACATGATGTTCTGTTCGCCGCCCCCGGAGAACGCATCGTTCTGCGCCATCTGGCCACCGACCGCGCCATCTTTGCCCGCGGCGCGCTGAAGGCAGCACTGTGGGGCCAGGGCAAGGCACCGGGTCAGTACAACATGGTGGATGTGTTGGGGCTGTAATCCATAGACGCCCAGGTTACAGGCGCTAAGATCTGTCTATGCGACGCCTGAAATCCCGCGTGTTCAACAGTGCCCTGTTGGTGGTGTTCTATCTGACGCTGCTGCCCTTCGTCGCGCACGGGATTGACATGATCGGCGTCGGGCTGTCTGAGGGCGCGGCACAAAAAAGCTACTTGTTTGCTTATGACCAGAGTGTCGCTAATGCGGCGATGATGTTGCATATCCTTTCCGGAACAGTGTTGGTGGCTCTTGTGCCACTGCAGCTGCTGAAAGGGCTTCGGCTTAAATTCAATCGGTTTCACCGCGGCTTGGGTGTGGCTCTGATTGCGTCGGCTTTGATCACAGGACTGGCAGGAATGACCTATATCCCCCTGCGGGGAACGATCGGTGGACCGATGATGTCTGCAGCGTTTTTCTTGTATGGGCTCTGTCTGTTCACTGCAGCTCTGATGGTGGCGCGCATGGCTATGATCGCGGATCGTGCTGGCCATTGGGTGTGGGGTCTGCGTCTGTTCTGGCTGGCGCTGGGGTCGTGGCTCTACCGTGTGCATTATACGCTTTGGTTTTTGATCACCGGAGGGCTTGGTTCCACGCCTGACTTCTCCGGGCTTTTCGACCGAATTCAGAATTTTGCTTTTTTTGTTCCTTATCTTGTCGCGGTGCAGATCTGGATTGTGGTCCGACCAAGGGCACGGCGCGATAGCCTAAACTTGTATCGAGACTACTCAGGGGTATAGGCTCGGCTAACCGGCGCCATCATTTCGAAAGCCGGGTATCCGGGAGATTACGTTATGATTAGATTTCCAATGATACTTCTGTCTGCCATTCTTGCGACAGCAGCCGACGCCCAACCCAGCGAGGCAGAGAAAAAAGCCCTTGAGGAATATTGCAGGGAAGACGTTGAGCGTCTTTGCAAGGGCGTGAAAATTGGCGGCGGTGCTATTGCGGAATGCTTAAAGGAACACGAACCCGAGATGTCGGTCGGCTGCCTAGAGGCATTAAAAAAAGCACGCGGCGAATAGGTGCTCAAATGTCCTTGATCTTGTCCGCTCGCAAAGGGCAAGCTAGGTAGACGCCGAACTCCCGCCCGATATCTGCGCTGACGCGGGCATGCACACGGCCTTGCCTGTCCAGAAAGCGTTGCTCGTCTTCGACCGGGAAAATCCCCTCGTGCCAGATACCGGGATGGATATACAGCCCGCGCGAACCGTCGCACCAGAACGCCACCACCTTTTCTGGTGTCAGGTTGTCGCCGGGCAACGCGGCAGGAATGATGAAGGGCTTGTTGTCGAGCGGCCAGAACATCTGCCCGCCATCCGGGTGATAGTTCATGTGCCACAGCAGCACCTGATCGCGGGGCGCTGTTTGGCGGCTTGTCTGTGCCTGCTGCGGATCGGTTGACCATCCGAGGACATAGTGGCCATTGACCGCTTCGTTCTCGCCATAAAGCACGTCACCCTTCCACTCGCCACGAAAGGTGCCTTCGACCCAGCCTCCTTCGTCGCCGGTGCCTTCATCGATCGGTCGCCACCCCTGCTGTGGCCAGCGGGTGATCTCGATCTCGAACCCTTCGGGATCATCAACCAGGCACCCATAGCCTTTGACCGAGGCGTCCGTCGCGCGGATCAGGGGAACCTCGTGCCAGGGCAGCGAGGGTTTGGTGCTGGCTTCAAAGATATATTCCGGGGCGTTCATGCGGCCTCCATGTGCTTGTCGACCATACGCTGCACCATCGGCGCAAAATGTGCAAAGTCAGGGGTTTCCATATCGGCGCGTTTTCCCGCCTCATCCAGATAGCGGACCTGAATGATCTCTTTCAGGTTCGGGTTGGCCTCGAACGCGGCAACTTCTTCGGCGCTCATCGGACCACCTTGCAGTTCCAACGTGTGAACCGACGCCGCGGACAGGCGATTGAAATACTCGGGCTTGGTGGCACACAGATACCGCTTGGCCGCCACGTGATAGCGGCAGCAATCGGTGATGACCGAGGGGAAGAACTGCTCCAGCACTTCCGCGCCCGCGTCCTCATGATGACGGTCTTCGGTGTCGTCGGGGTGGTAGGTGCCGAACTCGGATGTGAAATGGCCGATATCGTGCAGCAATGCGCCCACGATGATTTCCTCAGGCATCCCGTTCTGCTCGGCAATGGTGGCTCCTTGCAGCATGTGCTGGGCCATGGTGACAGGTTCGCCCAGATACTCTTCACCGCCGCGGCGTTCGAAAATATCCCCGATGAAGGCGACGATATTGTCCCGGTTCAGGGTCGAGAAATCGGGTTTCATTCCGCCGCCTCCGGTTGGGCCATCTCCATCACAGCCAGTGTGGACAGCAACCCGTCCTTGTCGGCGTAACATCCCTGCAACCAGCGCGATCCGGCCCCGGAATAGCCCAGCCGCGCGTGCAGGACGCGGGTGTTGTCGACAATAAAGCTTTCCCCCGGTTCCAGCTTGAACGACACGCCCATGGCCGGATCGTCGATGATATCACCCAATTGGCGATAGGCGGCGTAATATGCCTCCATCTTGTCAAACGGCACATCCACAAAGGGGGCAGAAGAGCGGTTGTTGAAGCGGATGCCGATCAGCTCGCCATCCGGTGACAACTCGATCATCGGACGGCGCGAACGCAGGCAGACCCCGTCCGATCCCTTGTATTCGAACCGCGCCGGATATCCGGCCAGCAGTGCAAAGCCTTCGGGGTTTGCGTCACGCAGTTTTTCGATAGCGCGGAAGCCGTCAACAACGATGGAATCCCCGCCTTCCGCGGAGTTTTCCAGACAATAGAGGATTTGCAAGGTCGGCACCGGGTCGCGATAGGGGTTGTCGGTATGCGCCTGAAGGCCAAGCCCGGTATAGGCAAGGTTGGTCGGGTTCACCTCGGTTCGCACCTCGAAATAGGGGCCATAATTGGTTTCGCGGACATAGCCGAACAGGTCAGCGACCTTCAGCAGCGATTCAGGCTCGGTCGGGCCGCCGGTCAGCTTGGCAAAGCCGAACTCGGCCACAGCGGCCAGCCAGTTCCGCTTGACCTCGGGGTTGGCGTGCACCTGGAGCCAGTCGGCGCTAGGGGCGGCGATACCGCGTTCCCAAGTTGTGATGCCGGGGGCGGTCCAACCGGGTTCATGCGTCTGATCGCGGTCATAGCTGTTTTCGGCCAACCACGCGGCGGGAAAGATGACCGTTTTCCCTTCGGGCTGGAATGTGATCTGCAAATCACCGTCCACCACGTCCGCGGCGTCGACAGAGATATCCGCAGGGATATCGCCGATTGTGATCAGCCGCTGACCATTGCCGGGCGCGCGGGTTTCGGGGTCGAGCGCGTTGTCACGCAACCAGATAGCATGAAAGCGCGCGCGGGCGCCGTTGGCAAAATCCAACGTCACGATGGACGTGTCATGGGTGACTGTGCGCAGCATGGGTTGTCTCCTGTTCGGCGAACTGTACTTGAGGAAATACCTTGCGCATGACATTACGACAACTAATCCTTATTTCGACTAAGGGATGGAAATTCTTATGGATAGAAAACGGCGTGGCCTTCCGCCACTGGATTGGTTGCGGGTATTTGAAGCTGCGGGCCGCTTAGGGGGATTTTCAGCCGCAGCTCGTGAGTTTGGCCTGACGCAGGCGGCGGTCAGCCAGAGAATCGGCAACCTCGAGGTCTGGCTGGGCCGGTCGCTTTTCGTTCGCGAGGCGCGCGGCGTGTCGCTGACGGTTGAGGGAGAAAGCTATCTGCCATTGGTTCAGGAAAGCCTGACTGCGTTGGAGCGCAACACCGAAGATCTTTTCGGAAAGTCCCCCAGAGAGCTGCGCGTTGCGGGCATGAGTTCACATATCAACGCGCTGGTAGTGGCGCGATGTGCGGGGTTTCACATCGACCATCCCGAGGTCCGGTTGGTCACCGAATCCTTGGCATTGCGATCGGAACTGGATGAGGCCAGGACTTGGCTGCAAGTCCGATATGGTCGCGGCGTGTGGCCCAGACGAGAAGCGCAACTGATCGCGCAAGAAGTGCTGGCCCCCATGGCCGCGCCCGGAACGGAATGGGGTGCACCGTTGATCGAATTGCGCGGCGAACGGCCCGGCTGGCGCGAATGGGCACGCAACGCAGGCCAGCCGGACACTGCGCCTGCCTTGCTAAGCGTCGACTCGATGGGGCATGCGTTGACGGCAGCCGAACAGGGGCTTGGTGTAGTTTTGGGGTCAATCGCTTTGGCAAAGACGGCTTGCGCGGCCAGACGGTTGCACCTGCTCGGCCTACCCGCGTTGCCAACCCGCGACGGATACTGGCTGACATGGCCTGAGGGGCGGCTGCAATCCAGGCGGCAGCGTGCATTGGTTACCGGGTTTCTGGATTTGATTCGACAGGATGCCTGACAGGGCCCATTTCAATGTTTGGTTTTGAGGTAATCCCGAGTTGCGGTATCCTGCAATCAGGAGATTTCCGATGCCTGCATTTGTGTTCAACTTCCTTGCTGTCATCCTTATAACTATCCTGCCCGCGGGCAAACTGGCCGCCCAAAGCCCGCAGGATCTTGTGCAGTGGATCTATGTGTCACTATCGCAACCGGGACTTCATGGTGTTCCCTATCTGTCTGCTCCAGAGCGTCGGCAGCAGTTCTTTTCCGACCGCCTTATCCGCCTGTTTGCCGCGAATGAATTTAAGGACGCCAACCGCCAGCCGCCGTGCATCGGTTTTGGCGTCGATGTTTCCGGGCAGGACTATGACGCTGCAGAGATCTTGCGCACCCTGCAAATCGAGGCCGTGAACGAAGGCACCCGCCAGATCGTGCATGCAAGGTTCCGGAACTTCGGGAAACCCGAAATTGTGAGTTATGAATTTGCCCCGGTCGACGGGCATTGGCGAATCGATGACATCGCCGGCCAAGGATGGCGTTTGTCGGAAATACCTTGTGACGCAGCCAACGTCGCAGCGCCGTCAACCGAGCTTGCCGGATATTGTTATGTTCACGATGGAGGGACGCTGAGGATCGAACTCGACAGCACTGGTGCCGGTCTCTTCGACCTCGAAATCTGGGCGGCAACCGGTCATTTCTGCGGGATCAGAGGTAATTTGACCCCGACAACGACAGGATGGCTCTATCAGGAACAACTGTCCAACGGGGTGTTATGCCGCCTTGAGTTGGGAGTTACGCGGGATCAAGGAGTCAGGATCAACGACCCGCAACACGATTGCAAGTCGCACTATTGCGGAATGAAGGCCGCGATGGATGGCACGGAGTTCCCCAGGTCTTCGCAGGTCGATTGCGCGCAAGTTCCCCGCGATCAGAACTGAGCCTGTCAGAAGTCGATGGCGATGCCCTTTTTTTCCCAATCGCCATAGCGCGCCGGGTCGGGGCCGTCCCGTCCACCCAATTCCTTTGGCAACTCCTTTGCTACGGCCGCAGCATTCTTGCGACGCTCTTCGGCCTCGGCGAGCGCGCGTTTCGCGGTGGGAGAAAGGTCTTTGCGGTCGTCACTCATTGCATCGGGTTCCTTTTCGACTTTGCACTTGATATACGCCCACGTCCGTCCGACACAATGCGGGCGGAGGTCACATGCAAAAAGGCGGTATTCATGGCAGACAGCGCAACCTCGGCGCGGCGCAGCGCGATCTATCTGCTGGATCAAATTCTGGGTGAGGGTCGCCTGATGTCCGAATGTCTGGCCGCAGGAGCACTGGATCGGTTGTTACCCGAAGATCGGGCGCGTGCGCAGCGGCTGGCGCTGGAGACCCTACGCGGGCTTGAGCGCGCCGACCGGTTGCTGAGTGGTCATCTGAAGAAAGCGCCAGCCCTGACAGTCAAAAATGCGTTGCGGCTTGCAACGGTCGAACTTTGTCAGGGCGAAGCAGCGCACGGCGTTGTGAATTCGTTGGTTGAGATCGTGGGGCGCAGTCGCAAGCACGGGCGACTCAAGGGGCTGGTCAATGCCGTTCTCCGAAAGATCGCCGCAGAAGGGCCTGATGCGTGGCCGCGCATGCGGGTGCCTCGCATGCCCGAATGGTTACGCGGACCGTTGATTGAGGCATGGGGAAAAGAGGCTGTCACCGGGATCGAGCACGCACATTTTGCAGGTGCGCCACTGGACCTGACAGTGAAGCCGGGCGCCGAAGCGCCCGACGGTGAAAAGCTGCCAACCGGATCGATCCGATTGCACGGCACCCATCAGGTGTCGGTCCTTCCCGGATTTTCCGACGGAAACTGGTGGGTTCAGGATGCTGCGGCTGCATTGCCTGTAAAAATATTGGCCGCGCAATCCGGAGAGCGTGTTCTGGATTTGTGCGCGGCACCGGGCGGCAAGACGATGCAACTTGCCTCCTTCGGCGCCAAGGTTACGGCGCTGGACATTTCAGAGACCCGTATGGCGCGCGTGCGGGAGAATCTGGCGCGCACCGGGTTGCAAGCTGAGTTGATCATAGGCGACGCGCTGGAGCACGGGGGTACCTATGACGCGGTGCTTCTCGACGCGCCATGTTCAGCGACCGGAACCATCCGGCGGCATCCCGACCTGCCCTTTGCCAAGGACGGTTCGGAATTCGGTCCGCTGATCGAGTTGCAAGCGAAAATGTTGGCACACGCCTGGACGCTGGTGAGGCCCGGTGGTCGGTTAGTCTATTGCACCTGTTCGCTGTTGCCCGACGAAGGCGAGGTTCAGGTCGAGGAGGCGCTGGAGCTGTTCCCCGATATGGCGGCGGACCGAAGCATATCAAATCTTCCGGGTGTTGACACCAGCTGGATCACCGAAGAAGGCGGCCTGCGTCTGCGCCCGGACTACTGGCCTGATCGAGGTGGAATGGACGGATTTTACGTCGCGTGTTTGCGCAAAGCAGGCTAAGATGGACTCTTTTCGGTGACACGGCACCGATGACCCGCTATTTTCGCGTTCAAACGCCATAGAGCGTAAGAGGCAGGGGAACGAGATGTCCGGCCCGCGTACAATTTCCAGCAGATGGGGGCGGTTTCAGAACCGTCTTTATGTGCGCCTCAGTCAGCGTCGAAAGGCAATTGCCGGTTTCGTGTCCCAGCCAGAGCCGCGAACTGTCGGTTCCTTCGCGCGTGGACGGCAACTTGTGGCGGGCAACTTGCTGTTCGCTGGTTACCTCGTCGAATCTCAGGACAGTGGTTTGTGGGAAGTCGAGGCCCCGAATGCAGCCTTTGACGCCGAGAGGCATGGGTTCGTTTGGCTTGACGACCTGGCTGCGGTCGGCGACCCGAATGCTCGCGAAAAAGCGCAACTTTGGCTGTGGGGCTGGATAGAGACTCAGGGACAGTCCTACGGTTCCGGATGGGCTCCTGACCTGACCGGCAGACGTTTGATCCGCTGGATCAATCATTCGGCCTTCCTGTTACGCGGAACTGATGACGCCCACAGCGAGGCATTTTTGCGCTCATTGGCCCAACAAACCTGGTACCTGTCGAAACGCTGGTACCAGACGACACCGGGCCTGCCGCGTTTCGAGGCTCTGTGCGGCCTTATCTATGCCAGCCTGGCACTGGAAGGTTTCGAGGCTTTGGCCGATCCCGCGATCAAGGCTTTGGGAAAGGAATGCAAAACTCAGATCGACGAGACTGGCGGAATTCCCACCCGTAATTCCGAAGAATTACTGGAAGTGTTCACGTTACTGACATGGACGGCGGCAGCGCTGCATGACGTCGGACGCGGAACTCCCTCTGACCACACGGCGGCCATCAAGCGGATTGCGCCCACCCTTCGTAGCCTGCGCCACACAGATGGGGGTCTGGCCCGCTTCCACGGCGGCGGGCGCGGTCTGGAAGGACGGCTCGATCACGCGCTTGCACAAAGCGGCGTCAAGCCACATCATCCCGTCGGATTGGTGATGGGATACGCCAGATTGTCGGCGGGCCGCACAAGCATCGTGGTCGATGCGAGTTCACCGCCTATCGGACGCGCATCGTATAACGGTCACGCCTCGACCCTGGCATTCGAGTTGACATCAGGGCGGCGGCCTTTGATCGTCAATTGCGGCTCTGGGGAGAGTTTCGGAATGGAGTGGCGCCGCGCGGGTCGGGCAACACCGTCACATTCAACCTTATGCCTGGACGGCTATTCCAGTGCTCGCCTGACTGGGTCGCACAAGGGCACCGAGTTCGAGGAATTGACTGATGTACCGGCAAACGTGCCCGTGGAAATCGAAGAGACCCATGGCGGAGTGCGTTTTCAGGGTGCACATGACGGTTACATCAAGGCTTTGGGGCTGACTCATGCACGCACTCTGGACCTTGCGTTTGACGGCCGGGAGCTGACGGGCGAGGATCTTTTGCTGGCCTTGGGTGATGCGGCCAAGCGCCGGTTTGATGGGGCGGTCGACGCATCGGGGCTGACCGGGATTGGAATCGACGTCCGTTTTCACCTGCATCCCGACATCGACGCCGCGCTGGATCTGGGTGGCGCGGCGGTATCGATGGCGCTCAAAAGCGGGGAAATCTGGATCTTTCGGCATGACTCTCCTTGCGAGTTGTCATTGAAACCAAGCGTTTATCTTGAAAAAGGTCGATTAAAGCCACGCGCGACAAAACAGATCGTTCTATCCGGGCGCGCAATGGAGTATGCGACGCGCATCCGGTGGTCGTTGAGCAAGGCCCATGATACAGCTGTTGCCGTTCGCGACGTAAGCCGGGACGAACCCGATTTCGACTGATCCGCATAAGGACCCCGAACACATGACCGACCTTCACCCCGTGCGCCGCGCGTTGCTTTCCGTATCCGACAAGACCGGACTGATCGAGCTGGGACAGGCTTTGGCAGACCGCGGGGTAGAACTGCTGTCGACCGGCGGCACTGCCAAGGCACTGCGCGATGCCGGGTTGGCCGTGAAAGACGTGAGCGACGTGACCGGGTTCCCCGAAATGATGGATGGGCGTGTAAAGACATTGCATCCGATGGTGCATGGCGGCCTGCTGGCGCTGAGAGACAATGACGCCCATGTCGCGGCAATGAAGGAACATGACATCGGCCCAATCGACCTGCTGGTCGTAAACCTCTATCCGTTCGAGGCGACGGTGGCCAAGGGCGCAGACTATGACACCTGCATCGAGAATATCGACATCGGTGGCCCGGCGATGATCCGCGCGGCGGCCAAGAACCACGCCTTTGTCAACGTGGTGGTCGACGTCGAAGATTACGAAAAACTGTTGGGCGACATGGATCAGCACAACGGCGCGACCTGCCCGAAATTCCGTCGCAAGCTGGCGCAAAAGGCCTATGCCCGTACCGCCGCCTATGACGCGGCCGTGTCGAACTGGCTGGCCGGTGCGCTGGAGTTGACGGCCCCCAAGCGTCGCGCCTTTGCCGGAGAGCTGAAACAGACACTGCGTTATGGCGAGAACAGCCACCAGACAGCGGCGTTCTATACCGATGGATCGAACCGGCCTGGAGTGGCCACGGCTGTCCAGCTGCAGGGCAAGGAACTGAGCTATAACAATATCAACGACACCGATGCCGCGTATGAACTGGTGGCGGAATTCGATCCGCGCGACAGCGCTGCCGTTGCGATCATCAAACACGCCAACCCCTGTGGCGTGGCGACAGGCGCGACGCTGGTCGAGGCGTATCAAAAGGCATTTGATTGTGACCGAACTTCGGCCTTTGGCGGTATTGTCGCACTGAACCGGCCACTCGACGCGGAAACCGCAACCAAGATCGTCGAGATTTTTACCGAAGTCGTCATCGCCCCCGGCGCATCGGACGAGGCAAAGGCCATCTTCGCCGCCAAGAAAAACCTGCGCCTTTTGCTGACCGACAGTCTGCCTGACACTCGCCAACCGATTGTAGCCTACAAGCAGGTCGCGGGGGGTATGCTCGTGCAGGACAAGGATGTGGGTTACGTGGGCATCAAAGACCTGAAGATCGTGACCGACAAAGCACCGACCGAGGCACAGATGCAGGATCTGCTTTTCGCATGGAAAGTCGCCAAGCATGTGAAGTCCAACGCGATTGTCTATGTCAAAAACGGTGCCACCGTGGGTGTGGGCGCGGGACAGATGTCGCGTCTGGACAGCGCGAATGTGGCCGCTGCCAAGGCAGAACGCATGGCTGCCGAACTTGGCCTGAATGAAAGCCTTGCCAAAGGGTGCGTCGTGGCCTCGGATGCGTTTTTCCCCTTCCCGGACGGTTTGCTCGAGGCCGCCGCTGCTGGCGGAGCCTGCGTCATTCAGCCAGGTGGCTCAATGCGCGATGACGAGGTGATCAAAGCCGCCAACGATGCTGGTCTGGCCATGGTCTTCACCGGTATGCGGCATTTCCGGCATTGATGCGTTTCCGTCTTCTTCTCTGGGCCACGGCACTGGCTTTGCTGGCTGACCAGTTCAGCAAGTTTCTGGTCGTTCATGTCATGGATGTGGCCCATCG